>JAISFY010000056.1 GCA_031263345.1 Holosporales bacterium
TTAGATTTAAATCTAAAAGAACGACCCAATGTATTAACGAAATAAGGATTCCCACCCGATTCAATTTCAATGATAGCCTTTAATAACCCACTCGGAATCCCATTCTTTCTTTCTTCATCAGCGATGACCTCTGCGATGCTCCTCCGAGCCCCAAAACTGGCCTCAGTTGAAGGCAGAGAAAGGGGTTTCTGACTAGCAACATGTGCGCATCCGGACAACAATAACGTTCCAACCGAAATGGCTAAGAATAATATTGAAGTACGAACACGGCTGAGCAAAATAAAACGAGCAATAACCGAAAGCCCCCTGTACGACGACCTGATTAGCAAGTACAAATGAAACTGTAGCAGGATTTTATAGATCAAGTCAATAACGCTACGAAGTCCAAATTTTGTCAGCCCTGTAATAAAAATTTTAAATCAAAATTGTAAAAAAAGTGTGCATTTAAACTGACTAAAATCACCAGTGAATGGATTAGAGGTTAGAAATTGGCATATGCAACTTAAATTTGCAAATAATTGCGATTTTCGTGGTACAATCCCCACGCTTAACGCCTTCGAGAGTCTCATGTCTTTTTTTAAGAAACTAAAGGATATAATACTGCGGAGGGAAGGTTATTCTGGCGATCGTCGCATTCCTTCTCAGGAGTTGGAAGACGTCCTAATCGAGGCCGATTTTGGGATTAGCCTGGCTTCTAGGCTCGTTAAAGAGGTCGTAAAAAGGGGCGATCCAGTTGAGAATCTTAGGAGCGAATTAAAATCCATATTAACTCCATTAGTAAGAAATTTAGAGGTAGTATCGGAACATAAACCGTTCGTGATATTCGTGGTTGGGGTTAATGGATGTGGCAAGACTACGACCATCGCAAAGTTAATGCACTTTCTAAAGGCAAGCAAGAAAAGGGTTGCTGTTGCTGCATGTGATACGTTTAGGGTAGCAGCTACGGATCAATTAAGTTTCTGGGCGGGGGAAATTGGGTGCGAAATATATGTGGCAAAGGATAATCAGAAAGATCCTGCAAGTTTAGCATTCGAGGCAATGAAATCATCTGATGCTGATGTTTTAATAATCGATACGGCCGGGAGATTGCAAAATAACGTAAATCTAATGGATGAGTTATCGAAGATGTATCGAGTAGTTTCGAAGATCGATCGATCTGCGCCACATATGAATCTTATGGTCATCGATGCAACAACTGGACAAAATTCGATAGAGCAAGTTTTAGCTTTTGGCGAAGTTCATCCGATTACTGGTCTCATTCTTTCGAAAATGGACGGAAATGCGAAAGGAGGGATGATCGTAAGAATTGCAGATGAATTAAAAATTCCAATACTTGGGGTTGGGATTGGAGAATCTATGTCTGATTTTGCTAAATTTTCTATCGATAAATTTTTGGAAGAATTAATGGGATAAGGAGGTGGGTATGTCGTGCTGTGGAATGTCGTCATCCAGAAAGAAAATGTTATACTTCGTGATTGCGATATGTTTAGGGCTTGCCTGTGGATTGTCTGGTATTCCGCTCTTGGAGCAATGTGGAAAGATCTGCTCAGAGATATTCATTAGGATTTTCAAATGCGTTAGCATGCCGGTGATTTCGTTATCTGTAATCATCGCTCTTTCGAATTATAGGTCGGATGATTCTATGTCAAAGATCTGGAAGAAAACTATAACTTACACGATTTGTACTACTCTAGCAGCAGCATCTATTAGCGCTATATTATATATTTCCATTGCACCATCAAATTTTGATTTAAAATTTGACGAACAGAGTCATCAAGTTGTAAATGATACTCATGGGTATATTAAGTATTTTTTGGACATTATTCCTGAAAGTATTTTTACATCATTTTCTGAGCATAAAGTACTGAGTGTTTTACTGATAAGTGTTATTTTTGGGTTTGCTATCCGATTTATTCAAGATGAAAGTGCAAAGAAATCTGTAATTTCCTTTTTTAACGGAGTACACAGCATATTCTTTACGATCATAAAATTTCTGGTCAAAATTCTTCCGATTGGTTTATTTGGATTTATTGCGACTGGTGTTATCGAATTCAGGAGTGGGGTAAGTATTGGTAGTATGGGGCAGTATTTTATGATTATAATATTGGCCAATATTATTCAGGGAGTGATAATCCTTCCGCTGTGGCTGATATCAAAGGATATCGATCCGATTAAGACATTTAAGGCTATGGCTCCGGCTTTATCTGTTGCCTTTTTCTCAAAATCCTCATCTGGTTCTTTACCGGTAACGATCGAAGCGGCTGAAGCCAATCTCAAAATTGATACGAAGGTAAGTCGATTCGTTTTGCCATTGTGTACTACAATAAATATGAACGGATGTGCTGCTTTTATTTTTACGACCGTAATTTACGTCATGCAAAATTATGGAATAGAAATTACTCCGATCACGATAATGAGTTGGATTGTCATAGCGACAGTGGCCGCAATCGGAAACGCTGGAGTACCAATGGGGTGTTTCTTCTTGAGTACTAGTTTGCTATCATCGATGGACGTTCCGATACCAGTACTAGGGATCATTTTACCATTTTATGGAGTTATAGATATGCTTGAGACTGCTCTGAATGTCTGGTCTGATTCTTGCGTTGCCACAGTCATCGACAAAGGAAATAAAATAGTAGAGAGAGGAGGTAATAAGTGATTAAAACTGCGTCAAATTTCAGAAATATCATGATATCTGGGAAATTTCAATGTTTTCTTGGGGCGCTTATCATCTCGATAGGGGCTCAGGTGTACATACCGTTAATACCGGTAAAGGTTACCTTACAGACCTTGAGCATCCTGTTTGTGGTTTCACATTTTGGAGCTAAACTCGGGACGTTATCGGTCTTACTTTATTTAATCGAAGGTATTGTTGGAATTCCCGTTTTTGCTGGGTTTTCTGCCGGATTATCTATATTTTTGGGCCCATCTGGCGGATATTTAATTGGTTTTGTTCCGGCCGCTTATTTAACGGGGATTTTGCTGGAAAGATCTACAAATAGGACGTTTTTATCAGTTTTTCTGGCCGGTCTTGCGGGAGAGATTATCTTGCTTGTAATCGGGTATTTGCGACTTGTACATTTTATGGGATTTTTCGATGCTTATATATTCGGGATTCTTCCTTTTATTTTGGGAGATTTTTTGAAATTAACGATATTTACGCTGAGTGTATCGAAGAGATGAAGGATGAATTTATTCGAGATTGCATCACATCGATAGAACGGTGATTTGTGGACGGATTTATAGTACTGGATAAACCAGAAGGTAAGTCATCGTTCTTTATCGCGAATCGCTGTAGAAAGATTCTTGGGGCAAGGAAGGTGGGACATCTTGGCACCTTGGACCCTTTTGCGACTGGGTTATTAACGATAGCGGTCAATGCGGGAACGAAGGCAATTCCATACGTTTCAATTAATCAAAAATGCTACGAATTCGAGATTAAGTTTGGGGAGAAAACTGATACAGGCGATAAAACGGGGAAAGTAATTGCGGCAGTTTACACTATACCGGAATATGATGAAGTAATGTCAATACTACCGAAATTTTTGGGGAAAATTCAACAAAAGCCACACCAATTTTCTGCCATTAAAATTAAAGGGCAGAGGGCGTATCAGATTGCGAGGAAAGGCTTAAATCCGAATATTGAGAGTAGGTCGGTTACCATTTTTAATCTACATTTGCTAGCTAGAATAACAGATAATATCTTCAAATTGGAAGCTACAGTTTCTCCCGGTACCTACGTGAGATCACTCGCTGAAGATATCGCGACCTCTCTTCGGACGGTTGGGCATGTCATTTCTCTAAGGCGCATTCTGGATGGTAAATTCGGTCTGGATGACGCTATAACGATTGACAGACTCGAAGAAAAAAAGGAAAATATTGAAGATGTTTTGATCTCGCTCGAAGAGGTGTTATGTGATATTCCGACGTACTTCGTATCTGATCGTGAAGCCTCCGATTTGGCTTTTGGGAGATCTGTTGCCTGGGAGGCCGAAATAGAATCGAGAAGTGGAGTTTGTCTTGCTTCGGCAAAGAGTGGTAAGCTCTGGATTGCTGAAGTTAGATCCGCTGGTGGTGTATCAATTTTAGCGCCGCGAAGGGTGTTGATAGGGGTTTAGGATATGTTTAAATGGAGATGGGTATAGATGTCGATTACTGCTGAGAGAAAGCGAGAGTTAATTAAGGAGCTTGCTTTGCACGAAAAGGATGTTGGTTCTTCTGAGGTTCAGGTTGCAATCCTGACGGAGCGCATCAGAAATCTCACTGATCACGTCGGTATTCATAAAAAGGATTTTCATACGCGTCGCGGGCTTTTAGCGCTCGTCAGCAAGAGGCGTAGACTCCTTGATTATTTAAAAAAGGTTAGTAAAGTTAGATATTTAGATTTGATAAAAAGACTTGGATTGCGCAAATAGTCTCGGTCGTATTTCGAGGTAATTCGAGGTGGCAAAGGCTTTCATTTTTCCGGGGCAGGGAACTCAGAAGGTTGGAATGGCGGCGGCCTTTGTTAGCGGCTTTGAGTCTGGGATGCGTGTTATGGAGGAAGTTGAGAATGCGATTTCATTCGATATTTCGAGGATGATAAACGAAGGACCGATCGACGAGCTCACGAAAACTGAAAATGCGCAACCAGCGATCTTTGCGACCGGAATGGCGTGTATTACCATTTTGGAGAAGGAGTATGGTTATGAAATTACAAAGAAAGCGAAATATATGGCTGGACATTCACTCGGAGAGTATACAGCTTTATGCGCGTCTGGAGCCATTTCTATTTCTGATGCTGCGAGGCTCTTGAGGATTCGCGGTGGGTTAATGTCTAAAGCCTGTTCAGATCGAGAGAATTACTCGATGGTGGCTTTATTGGGGGTTAGTTCCGAGGTAATTGGGCCTTTAGTCGCTCCATATCAGTCAGGGCGTAATATTTGCGTTATTGCGAACGATAATTCTGAATCTCAGGTCGTTATTAGTGGTCACCGCAAAGCTGTCATGTCCGTATGTGAGGAGGCTAATTATTGTGGGCTCGTTAAGGCTATCAATCTTAATGTTGATGGGCCGTTTCATAGCCCTCTCATGAGCCAGGTTGCGATCGAATTCGATGAAGTATTGGCAAATGTCTCGAGTTATAGTAATTGTAATGTTCCGGTCATCATGAATACGACAGCGTCTCCGTTTACTCAAAAAGAGAACCTTCACAGCAATTTGGTTGGCCAAATAACGGGCCGTGTTAGATGGCGTGAGACGATTGATTTTTTAATGAATGATAAAGATATTGATGAAGTAATAGAAATTGCGCCAGGACGAACGCTATCGAAGATGCTTAAAAGGAGTTACAGTGAAGCAAACGTTCGGAGCCTGGAAACTGTAGCTCAGATCGAAGAATTCATTAAAGCTGAATCATAGGGGTGGTGTGTAAACTTATGTTTTCGCTGAGTGGGTATAGGGTTTTAATCACGGGGGGGAGCGGATCGATTGGCCGAGCTATCGCGATTGCGATGGCTTCTAATGGAGCTGAAGTTGTAATTTCTGGGACGCGGGAGGCCGCTCTCAAGAAGGTCACTGATGAAATTAGAGAGCTGACTGGAAAAAGGGCTCTATTTTTGCAGTGTGACTTAACTGTCTCAGATAAGGCGAAAGAGCTAATAAAAAAATTTGAGAATGAACTCGGGTCGATTGATGTATTGGTTAATAACGCTGGAATTAATAGAGATTCTCTGTTTTCC
>JAISFY010000001.1 GCA_031263345.1 Holosporales bacterium
CATTAAGAAGTCTAATATCTCGTCTCTTCGAGAAGATGGGAAATGATACGGGTACGGTTTGGAGGAATCGATTACTGGGTTAGGCGTATGAGGAGGTTGACGAGGCCGGTCACTAAGACCTTTACACAATGAAGCAAGACGAACGTGATGAATGGAGAAAAGTCGAGCCCCATTAATGGCGGTATGAATTTCCGGATTATTCCAAAAAGAGGCTCAGTTTTCGACATAAGGAGTACGTAGATCCTAAAGGGAAATCCATCCCTATTCCTGATGGCTCCGAAGATAATAAACCATCCAAGAATAACATACGTAATCATCACATACTCGATACATTGAATTATCACGATGATAAGGTTGGTGATAATTGTGACTAGAAACACTGGATTCCTCTTTAATCTTTAATTTATCCCTTATACTAACACGTTCTCAGTAAAACGGATCCGTTTCTTTTAGTTTCTATAAGGGCCTTCCCCGTTCCAAGGACTACGCAGTTTAGCGGATTTTCAGCGACTTTTACGGTTACGCCTGTGATATGCGATACGACATCGTCAAGATTGGGCAAGAGCGCTCCACCACCCGTTAATGTTATGCCCGATTCGACAATGTCGGCTACGAGTTCTGGTGGTGTCTTTTCCAGGGCAGCCTTAACTCCGCTTGCAATCGCGGAGATGGGATCCATCAAGGCTTCTGCTACGTGTTTTTGGGTAATTTCGACATCCTTCGGGTTGCCATCTAACAAGCTCCTTCCTTTGATAGACATTTTAATTTCTTTGCTTGTCGCAGTACAAACTGCCGCCCCGATCTCCTTTTTAATCTTTTCAGCGGTCGCTTCACCAATGAGAAGGTTGAAATTCTTCCTAGCATATGTTCCAATCTCTTCATCCATTTTATCACCACCGACGCGGAGAGAGGAGGCAAAAACGATCCCTCCGAGAGAAATGACGGCCACTTCCGTAGTTCCCCCTCCGATATCGACGACTATCGATCCTTTCGGTTCTGTAATGGGTAACCCGGCCCCCATCGCGGCCGCCATGGGTTCTTCGATGAGGTAAACCTCCCGAGCCCCAGCCCCTTCGGCCGATTCTTGAATGGCTCTCCGCTCGACGGCAGTAGCTCCGAATGGAACACATATAACTATTCTGGGAGACGTAAAAATTCCGCGATTGTGAACTTTTTTGATAAAATATTTAATCATTTCTTCAGCAACTTCGAAATCGGCGATAACTCCATCTCTAAGAGGACGGACGGCTTCGATATGTCCTGGTGTCCTTCCGAGCATCTGCTTGGCATCATTTCCGACCGCTAAAACTTCTCTCCTATTGTTACAATTTACGATGGCCACGACAGATGGCTCGTTCACGACAATCCCTCTCCCATTAACGTAGACGAGAGTATTAGCCGTTCCGAGATCTATCGCCATATCCGTCGACAGCATTCCAAAGAGCTTCCGAATCACTCAGATATCTTCCAAGAAAAGTTACAACTCGTAGAGTATAGTACGAAACATCCCGTTCTGGCTAGGTTTCATCATTGAGCCATTGTTCAGAGGACGACCATGCATCGTATAAGACAAGGATTAGATTATCATTTATTAAGGCTCGGGCTCACCTTTAAAGGCCTCAACATTGTAAATCAGGAAAAAAGAAAAAGGAAGATTCGCTGTTTATAAACTAATTTTTTTATACAATGAAATGAAGTAAATAGGCCAATGGAGAGATTATGATTAAAATTAAACAATCAATAGTAAGTATTACATTCTTAGTATTCGGAATTGGTTCGGCTGCTGCGGATGACCCCCCAGCATTCAATCCGAATGAGGTCGAAATGGTTATTTGGCTCGAACACAAGCTGGATGGCTCCGGTGGTGGGGCGATTATGGATTGGAAAAAAACAGGGAGGGCTAGCGGGGTCACTTCTATGGGCGACCCTAACTGGTACCCAGAATTCAAGGAAACCCAATTCACTTTTAATGGGGACGAATTCCTGGGAAGTAATATCACATCTAAGATCCGGGAACGACCAATCTGGGAAACAAACGAGCCGGCATTGGTGATTTGTAACGATGGGGATCGACGGTACGTATGGTTATGTTCATGGCCTACCCAATGGGAACACACACCTACGTCCGACCCAGTATACCCCGACTATCACAATCACCAATGGCAATGGCAAATTTATGGGCCGACGACCAAATACACCGTTATATCATACCACCAGATCACCGCATACGAAGACGAATTCTTCTGTTGGACATTCTGGGTGGCCAAGGAGCCCGAACAGCCATACGGCTTAGAAGTCACCACCCCCCCCCTCCCGGAATCGGGTGATGGCAGTCTCCTGACGGTATTTTCTGTGGGGTTAACGACAGAAGGACAAATAATCTGCATCACCAAGGCCCCGACATATATATTCCCCTCCCGAGAAGAAGCCATATCCGAAAGCAGCCTCACCCCGATCCCAACTCCACCACCATCCCCCTCGCCAACCCCAACACCGCCCGCTCCCCAACCGCATCCAGTTCATAAACCTGTGTTGAAGGATTTATTGAGGCTCGGGGTTCATGTAGGAGACTTTGGCTTCGGTATCGGCCTAGGCCTTCATGACGTTCCTGGGATGAATGATAGAAGGCTACTCCCATGTCCATGGCGGTCTTCCTTATGCTTTTTTCTGTGGGTTTCCCCCAAGCAGACCGAAAGAATAATATGCTCAGGGAAAGGCCACCACCACCGGGCTCACCTTTAAAGGCCTCAACATCGTCATCCTATGAAAAAATAAAAAATATAGATTACGTTTAAATGATTTTAAACGAATTTTGCCTAACATAAAACACAGTGAATACAGTCATGGAGAGATCATGATTAAGATCAAACACCCACTAATAAGTATTGCATTCTTAGCATTTGGAATTGGTTCGGCTGCTGCGGATGACCCCCCAGAATTCAATCCGAATGAGATCGAAACGGTTATTTGGCTCGAACACAAGCTGGATGGCTCCGGTGGGGGAGCTATCATTGGCCCAACGGATTTGGCATTTACTCAAACGGGCAGATATATTTTAGAAGAATTAGATTACTCATACCAATTTAATGGTGAAGAAGTCCCGGGAAAGAGCCTTCTACATAAGATCGGGGAACGCTCAATCTGGGAAACAAACGAACCAGCAATGTTGATTTGTAACGATGGGGAAAGCAGGTACGTATGGTTATGTTCATGGCCTTCGAATATCGCCATCCTATCACCAACCGAGTATTACTCGCCAGCTAATGCTGTTGAACAATGGGACTGGTTACTTTATGGACCTTCGTACAATTGGACCGATGACTCCGGCGTCCAGGTACCCGTCCACTCGACTCCATGGGCAGTGGTGGACATAACTGCCAAGAATACATACCATATATCGGAGAAATGCCAAATTTTACAGAAAACACCAGCACACAGCGGGAACATGCCGAACGATTTTTGGTTCAATAAGGTGGCCCAATGGCTAGTAAACGGAACGAACGAGGCCTCGCCCAAGGCCTCGCTCTATGAGTTTTTCTTAGGGCGTCTGAAAGAAGACAATCAGACCATTTGCAAACTAAATATCCCTTATTATCATTATCAACCCAGTGCGCCAGCCATACCCGAAGGAGATGACATCACCCCACCCCCCAACCCCAATCCCTCCCCATGCCCAGTTCATAAACCTGGGTTGAAGGATTTATTGAGGCTCGGGATTCCTGCAGGGGTATTGGGCTTCGGTATCGGCCTAAGCCTTCATGACGCTCTCTAGGTTTTCATGACACTCTTGTGATGAAGAATAGAAGGCTGCTCCCATGTCCAATGCAGTATTCCTTGGTGAGCGTTCTTAGCGAACGTTTTTGAGAAACTTCTTTGAATCGCTTCTGATTGAATATCCCTTCCAGATCGATTTCTGGGGAAGTCGTGATGGAGGGGCTTAGATCTGATAAGCTCTATCGTTTTGTTCGTCTGTGGGGTGCTAACTATATAGCACCCCTTCTATTTGGGATGATAAATCGTATAGAGTATAAAACAAATGATTGCTGAGTAATGTTCAAATAACTTTAAAGAAAATAGATAATAGGTTTTTCCCATAATTAAGAGGCTAGTCATTGCGTTGTAGATTCCAGAGATTCGTACGTCTTGATTTTGCTTCAGGACTCTGTCACACTGGCAATTCATCTGCTCGATTCTTAATTATCTGTTCCATTGCTCAAAAATTATATCCCGAACTTACTGTGCTTTCTTAGGGTTTTATGTGCTCCAGCTTTCCTCTTTGGGATCGCTCATGATCATCTGTCTTCTTTCTTCATTATCCTTTTTGCAGCATTAACCGATTTTTTGGATGGGTATCTTGCGAGAAAATTTAAGGTGGAATCAAAGATCGGAGCACTCTTAGATCCTCTAGCAGACAAAATTTTTTGTAACACAGCCATATGGGGTATTTATTTTATTAAGTATCATTCGATATCGATGTTCCTCGTCTCTCTCTTTTTAACCATAAGGGATGGCGCACTCCTCCTCGGTAGTCTCCTAATCGTTTCGAAAAAATTCGACAAAAAAATGAAGCCGATATTTATAAGCAAGATTTGCACGGCTTTAGTTTTCTTTCTCTGCGGAATGTCCATTATTCATACCGATACGAATCTTATCAAGGTTACAGCCTCTGCTATGGAAATACTAAGCCTTTCATGCTTATTCAGTATTATCTTAACGTTCTACCTGTACATAAGAAGATTTTACAAGCAATCAAACACTAACTTCTAATAATTTCATTGCAATTTGAACGGCGTTAAGGGCTGCTCCTTTTCTCAGATTATCTGCAACACACCAAAAACTGAGAGCGTTCTGATTAGAAGGGTGTTTTCTTATCCTACTAATGAAAACTTCGTCTCGCCCGGCCGCATCTATCGGGGTCTTATAATTTAATTTTTCATTATCTTTAATAACTTTTATTCCAGGGAAGTTACTAAAGGCCATTTCAACTTCGTCCAGGTTTACAATCGAATCGAATTTGGCAAAAACGGAAATGGAATGACCAACAAATACTGGAACTCGAACGCAGGTTGCCGTTATATCGATATCCGGTAGATTTAAAATTTTCTTCGTTTCATTCATCATCTTAAGCTCTTCCTTCGAATATAAAAAATCGGTGATGGCATCGATTTGAGGGATAACATTGAAAGCGATCTGCTTCTTAAAATGACTATCAACGATTGGCCGGTTGCTCAGGATATCACTAACCTGAGATGATAATTCTTTGGCTCCTTGATGTCCAGCTCCCGAAACCGATTGATAGGTCGAAGCGACGATTTCCTTAAGGGTAAAGGCATCATGAAGGGGTTTGATTGCCATTAGCATCTGAATCGTTGAGCAATTCGGGTTGGATATTAGTTTCGAATTACGATAATTCTTAATATCAGAGAAATTCACCTCCGGGATTATCAAGGGGACATCGTCATTCAGTCTAAAGTAAGAGGAATTATCGATGGCATAACAATCTCGCTTGATAGCTTCCGGTACCCATATCTTCGAAACCTCTTCCCCAGCCGCAAAAAAGGCAACCTTATACTTCGCAAAATCCAGCTTTTCGGCATCATGTATGATAAAAAGATCATCCCCTATAGATAGGGTCTGCCCGGCCAATCGGAAAGACGCGGCGGCAACGATATCACTCGCTCGCACCCCTCGATTCAACAAAACGGATAATATCTCGTGTCCGACCTTGCCTGTGGCTCCAATTACAACGAATGTTAATCTAGATGACAATGTTTACGCCTCAGTCAGGCCGGCGATTTTGAGTATTCTTTTCTTCGTTGAGTCTTGAAGGTTCGCTAATCTAGCTGAAGAATCTTCTGCCGAATTCAATGAGACATTGATATTACATTTCTCATCGATCGTTACTACAATAGTGTACCAGCACGTTTTGGTATTATCAAACTCTTCCACTTGAGCACGGCCCGTATGGATTTCCCATACCTTACCGCTTTTATCTACCTTTTCCATAGGAAATCCTTGCAAAACCTGGAAAGAGGCATTCCAGAGCCTTTCCCTAGATGACAATTCACAATCCTGCGGTAGAGTCACACTAACCTCTTCTGCATTAAGATCATCAGAGGTTTTAGATTTCTGAAACAAGCCGGATGGAAATAGCTTCCCAAAGTTGTGATTTTCCCTATCTTTATAATAAACGGGCGAATTCGCCTTATGACCCTCCGCCTGCGTAACACCAACCAGTAATAACAAGAATAACAAATACTTATCCGATATATTCACCGCGCTAGCATCCACCACATAACAGCAGCCGAAATTCTATCACAATTAAGTCTCCTCCTCTATAAACTTTTGGTCTTTATAAATGCGAAAATCGGACTGTCCTAGTTCTTAACTTTACACCGAAGGCTCCGCTCTCCCCAGACGTATCTCTAATTTCGAAAAATCCAATCACGAAATGGATATTCGAAAGTAACCAATCTAAAACGGCCCTCTTAAGAATTCCCTCACCCTTACCGCTGATAATCACTATATTTTTTATTTTTTTCTCAATACATTCTAGACAAAAATTTGCCAGAACAGTAGAGATATCGCGGCTAAAACCATGCAAATCGATTGCAGCTTCTTTTACAAAGTTTCGCCTCTCTCGTCTATTTAATTTAACTACGTACAGAGAGGAGTAAGCCGAATTTTCACCAATTGAAGCTCCAACCGTTCTAGCATATTCCGGAACAAAATGACTAACATCTCTTTCCATATTGGATGACATGGACGCTTTGGCATTAACAATCCTATTATTAGTTCCGAGCTTTTCTACAGATTCCACGTACTCGTGCCACAGATCAATATCCTTAATAACTGCCATAAATCCAAGCTTGGAAACGTTAAAGTTGGTTGTAAGTGAGACAAAACCCAGAAAATGAACCGCTATGGCTGCTACATTTCTGTCCTGACCAGGTTAACGCCAGTCCCTGCCAAAGGCCCAGCAGACAACCAACTAATAGGAATGATAGTACCTTTTTTCCAAAATCGCAACCCATCATCTGATGGCATTTTCAGCTTTCTCTGGACATTATGTAGGTCGTTCCAATAATAATGATTGCTCCAATTATGCTGTTCAAGTCCGGAATTTGGGCAAAAAATAGGTACCCGAAAGCGATCGAAATCGGCAATTCGGCATACCGAATGGGCGATATGACTGAGGCTTTGGTTGCTCTATACGCAAGAAATAAAAAGAGTTGTATCAGATTAGATCCAATTCCGAGAGCTAGGAGTAAGGATATATCTCGAATACTCGGGCAAGTCCAGTACGATGGAACGAATATGGCCGTCAGAAGTGTCGTATATAATCCGAAGTAAAATAGCATTACTAGATTATTTTCATTTTTTTCGACCATCTTTTTGACCATAATATTCATGGTCGCAAAGAGGATGGCCGCCGTCGTCGGTATAAGGGCAAGTATGTTTAAATGTTCGGTTATCGGGCGATACATAATAATTATCCCGATCATGCCAAGTATCGTCGCAGACCAGCATTTTATACCGATTTTTTCTTTTAGGAAGATTGAAGCTAGTGGTAACATGAATAGGGTATCTGAAAATAGGATTATAGTGTTTTCGGCGAGAGGTAATTTATTAACACTACAGCAGCACAGCCCAATCGCGACGGCTCCTAAGATACTGCGGAGGATGTGATAACCGTGGTATTTCGTTTGGAATGACGATATTAACCGGAATTGATGATTACTCGTATACCCTGACTTCAAGCCTTTAAAATGCTGAATTCCAATAACTATAAGGGCGGTTAAAGCCGAAAAAAGGAATCTGAAAAAAGCGATTTCGATAAAGTGTAGATCTTCTCCTAGGAGTTTTGCAAGAACATCATTAATGACGCTCGTAAAGTTCATCAAAAGGGCCCAGAAAATGCCATAGCCAATTCCTTTGGCTGACGTCAATATCATCATCTTCAGCTAGTATTCTGTGTTAGAAGTTTATCAAGCGTCGAAATTTTAAACGATCCAAAATGAGATATCAAAACTGTAATTCGATTGCAGATATCTATCTAGCCGATTACTCAATGGATATAGTTAATACTGATCTTTCGCTACAACATGCTCAATTTGGTTCGCAGTTTGATGCATTTCTTGGTATCGTTTAATAAATGCAGAGCATCAACTGACCAGCCAGGGAAAAAACGGATGATAAGGGAAATAATTTTAGATACGGAGACGACCGGGCTTTCGGTTGCCGATGGGGATAGGATCACCGAAATAGGATGCGTAGAAATTATCGATAAAAAATTGACCGGTCTTACGTATCATACATACGTCAATCCGGAGAGGGAGGTTAGCGATCGTGCCGTTGAAATAAGCGGATTAACTTATGAATTTTTAAAAGTATATAAGCCGTTTAAAGATGTATCTCGGGAGTTTCTAGAATTTATACGAGATGATAGATTAGTTATTCATAATGCTCCATTCGATATTGGATTTCTCAACTATGAGTTTTCCGTGATTGAACTGAATTCCATCGATTTATCAAGGGTTATCGATACGCTGACGATGGCTAGGGAAAAGTATCCAGGATCACCGGCGACTCTAGATGCATTATGTCGTAAATTTAATATAGATCGTTCAATGAGGACAAAGCATGGCGCCCTGATAGATGCGAAGCTATTGGCTAAAGTCTACATCGAAATGTCTGTTGAAATCGTACAGAAAAGTATTTTTGCTGCTGAAAATAGTCGAAACGATAATGATGGAAATGGACTCGAGACGAGGATAATAATTCCTGAACGTAGCTTCCCTCCAACCTGTGAAGAAGTGGCGGCTCATAGGAAATTCTTGTCGACTATCAATAGACCACTCTGGGATAAATTCGATAAATCGTGAATTACGAAATTGCCGTTTTTCTGAATATTGATAACGTCTATACATATTCTCACAGCGAATTCTTCGAAATGGGGCAGATAGTTATAGTACCCGTTAGGAATACGGAAGTAATGGGCGTAATCGTTCGGGTTATCGACAATCCGTTAAAACAGAATCTGCGAAACTTCTCTGTCTCACTGCAAAAAATTGAGGACAATGTAACGAGGCCGTTAAAGCCAATTTCCTCAATTCTCCCGTATTCGATTCCAGAACCTTACGTCGTTTTTGCACAGTTTGTTGCAAATTATAATTTAAATGCCTTAGGTATGGTATTGAAATTGATCGTTCCCTTTTCGATCGATGCACTCCTTTCTCAGGAAAAAAAAATAGATTACTCGGAGAAGGGTTTACACCCAGAAGGGGTGGAGAGGGCGCAGGCGGTCGATATGAATGAGGTAAAACTGAGTCCCTCTCAGAAAAACGCTGTCGAAAAGATCATTGCGTTATCGACAGGCGGGTTTAAAACATTTTTACTTCACGGAATCACCGGCTCAGGAATGACGGACGGTTTCCTCGTGGGGGCGAGAGATAGGATCTTCGTATCCAAGGCTGCACGTCAAATCTTAATTCTCGTTCCTGAAGTCGCTCTTGTTGGTGAACTAGCAAAAAAGGTTGCCGCAAGGCTTGGAATTGAAGTTTTTATTTGGCACAATTTTATTTCAAAATCCAAAAAACTTCAAATTTGGAGGATGGCAATTAATGGGAAATCGATGGCCATCGTTGGGGCAAGATCTGCTCTGTTTATTCCATTCCGAAATCTTGGGATCATTATCGTCGACGAAGAACACGATTCTTCATTCAAGCAGGACGAGACGACTATGTATAACGGGAGGGATATGGCTATCTACCTCGGCCTATGCTTAGGTATTCCCGTGATTCTATCATCGGCAACTCCGTCCGTTGAATCATATAATAATGCAAAGACTGGAAAATATGAATACATTAAATTGAGTTCGAGATACTTTGAAAACGCTAAACTACCAGAAGTAACGATTCACGATTTAAGAAAAGAAAAACTTAACGGTTGTTTAAGTAATTATGCAATTGAAAAAATATTCGAATGTTTAAGGGCAAAAAAGCAAATTCTAGTTTTCGTTAATCGAAGAGGACATACACCAAAGATACTGTGTAAATCTTGCGGCTGGAAAGTGATATGTCCTGGTTGCTCGACATGGCTTTGTTATCATCAGAGTCCACCCGCGTTCGTTTGTCATTATTGTGGATACAGGACATACGTTAGGAACGGCTGCGATGAATGCGGTGCGCAGAATCTAATTGGCATTGGGATCGGAATCGAAAAGGCTCACGAGGAATGTAAAAAATTATTTCCGGAGGCGAGAGTATTAGTACTTTCAAGCGACACGATAAATACTCCTAATAAAATCTCGAAGGCCATCGAAGAAATAAAAAAAGGGAATGTAGACATTATACTGGGGACTCAGATTGTTGCTAAGGGACACAATTTTGACGCCCTAACTCTCGTTGTTGTGACCTGTATCGATGCAATGTTATACGGCGAAGATTTTAGGTCAATCGAAAGGGCGTATCAGCTATTGTACCAGGTTTCCGGGAGAGCTGGAAGAACGGGTGCATTCAGATCAGAGGTGATTATTCAGACATTTTGTCCGAATGACGAACTGATGAAGATCGTTAAGAATAATGATATGGAGAGAATGTATACATTGGAAATCCGAAACAGGCAGCTCCTCAAAATGCCACCATTTTGGAATATGGCGAGTATTACGATGTCGGCCTTATCGGAAAAAGAGGTATCCGATTTTGCGAAAAAATTAGTTCTCAAAGCTCCTGAGTGTCGAGAGGTCAGGGTTATTGGGCCGTTTCAACCAGTAAACTTCAAGCTACGTTCTCGATATCGACTTAGATTAATCGTCATATCGTCTTGCCGTTTACGAGATTACATTAGGGAATGGATTCTATCCGATCGTTTCCCGAAATGTATTAGGCTAACAATCGATATCGATCCGTATAATTTTAATTAGATGTATCATTATTATATTTGGCTTTATTTAGTGAACTATTTAATTACAAAAGAACTCTCTTATACAGTTCGTAACGAATAAAGTATCCGCTTCCGAAAGGAGTGGGTGAAGAGGAATCGATAGTATACTTTTATACAGTTTCATCGATTTCGGCAATGTATACCCAAGGTTAAAGAGAGATAAAAGGTGATTGGGTTTGTATTGGATTCCCGTTTCAACCCCCTTTTGGGCGAGGAATTCTTTTAGTTCATCGCGTTTCCCATTCTTAACGATAATTGGGAAGATGTGCGGGACGGCCGTCCTGGTATTAATTGGGAAGAGATCGATTTGAGAGATATGGGATAGGTGGTACAAATAAGTCTTGGCGATAGCTCGTCTTGTTTCCGAAAGCAAAGGAAATTTTACGAGTTGGGCCCGGCCGATCGCAGCGCTGATATCATTCATATGGTATCGCCATCCCTGTTCAATGACATCAAAATCCCAGCTCCGCTTCCCATGCAATCGGAGATTCGTGTCGCCGATTACACCCAGTAATCTCATGTCCTTAACCCTATTTGCGACCTCTGCATTTGAGGTTAATATCGCCCCCCCATCACCACACGAAATGTTTTTAATTGCATCGAAGCTAAAGCACAAAACCGAATTACGGAAAGCGAGATTTTTATTTCCAAAGGAATGAGCTGCATCTTCGATCATTTTAAGTTCGTAATCTTCAGCTAATTGCTGTAGGCGGCTAATCTTTCCATCACACCCAGCGAATAAAACTGGTACG
>JAISFY010000031.1 GCA_031263345.1 Holosporales bacterium
CCTTACATATTGTAGATAAAATGACAGCTACCGGGATCGAGATTAATATTCCAGCGGCACCGAGAATAGACATTGCAGCACAAATCGAAAATAAAAGCCAAACGGGCTGAATACCTACGCTTTTCCCAATTAACTTAGGGGTTATTAAATTTGAATCCAAAAGAGGAACTAACGTATAAAGACAACACATCAAAATGTACTGGTGGGCAGAGGAAAAATTATCGATTGCCATTACTAATGCCGTGGAGAATCCGACGATCGGACCAAAAAATGGTGCAAATGATAGAAATCCAGCTAATATACCGCAAATAACATACTCGTCAAGATCAAGGAAAAATAACCCGACAGAGTATACGACAGTCAGTATACTGCATACCACAAACTGTCCTCTTACATATGCCCCAAGATTTGTGTTAATTTGACTCAATACTGTAATTATCGTTTCAGAAGCCACTCTTTTCAGAATAGATTGAATCGAAAAAGTTATTTTATCCCAATCTCTAAGTAAGTTAAATACTATGATCGGAATCATAATGGCAAAAATTATCGAATGGAACATCGCCATGCTTGTGTCGATAATATGGACTATATAATTAGGCCAAGCGGCCGTTACCTCGCTGACGTAATTTTGCAGACTAGCCTCAATATCGAACTGCCTTTCCACCCCAACAACGGCAAAAATACTCGAAAGAAATGCGTTAATCGAATTCGGTAAAGAACGCAATAATATTGGAAGCTTTTGAACAATAATCACAGTCGAATTTTTAAGGGCTGGAACGAAAAATATAGTAAATAAAACTAAGAAAGCGATTAAGATGCCAACGATAATTCCAGAAGCAGAAGAAAAAGATACATTTAGTGTTTTCGCTAGGTAACGAGTCGGAACATGGAGCGCATAGGCTAGAATTAAAGATACCAAAAACGGCACAACCCACTTCCCCATCGCAAACAGAAGAGCGATGGTAAGTAACAAAATTACGGATATCCATACTGCCTTCATTCTCGTTAATGGCACAAAACCAACCTCGAACAATAAATCAAGGTCTCAGAGCCCAGAACTATACACCCAAATCGTCCACGACCGATCCCTTTTTTACGTTTACGATCTACCATATAGTACTCGGGTGCCACTCAACCCGTTTCCCTCAATTCCATCTGTGTAGAATCCGTATTCGATGCCTTTTCAAGCATCTTTTCTGTTCTCCATTTTTTGGCAACTCCACCAGTCCCGGCAGGCATTAGTCTTCCCACGATAACATTTTCCTTGAGACCGACAAGATAATCTGTCTTCCCATATATCGCTGCCTCCGTTAATACCCTCGTCGTCTCCTGGAAAGATGCTGCCGAAATGAAAGACTTGGTACGCAGTGAGGCCCTGGTAATCCCCTGTAAAACTGGGGTCGCAACGATCGGCCGGAGGCCTTTACTTAAAAGATCCGCATTTACGATTGTCAAATCTTCTTTATCAATTTCATCTCCGACTATATATGTAGAATCCCCCGAATCTTTGATTTCTCGCTTTTGCAGCATCTGTTTTACGATAATCTCGATATGCTTATCGTTTATTGGAACTCCCTGTAGTCTATAAACTCTCTGGACTTCATTAACGATATACATCGTCATCTCTTCAATTCCTAGAATACGCAACATATCCTGTAATACAATGTTACCATCAACGATTACATCTCCTTTTTTGACGTAATCCCATTCACGAACCAAAACAGAGCGTCCTTTCGGAGCGAGATATTCGATCGGTTTAGAGTGATTATCATCAGGAATGATAATGATACGCCTTTTCATCCGATGGTCCTTACCAAACTCTACCTGCCCATCCATATCAGATATTACCGCCGGATTCTTCGGCATCCTGGCCTCGAAAAGTTCGGAAATTCTCGGTAAACCTCCGGTAATATCTCTCGTTTTTATAACATCCTTTGGAATTTTGGCAATTATATCACCTGCTACTATTTTATCGCCGTCGTTAACGTTTATGATTGAGTCGATCGAAAGGAAATATCTAGCTTCGACCTTATCCGATAACATAATCGGTTTTCCATCTTCGTCGATTAACAAAATTGTAGGCCTAAAATTGGCAGTATTTGCGGATTGTTTCCAATCGATAATTACCTTGCTAGAAATCCCAGTTGCTTCATCAACGATCTCTCTGATCGATTGTTCTTCTACCAAATCAATAAATTTTGCGAATCCACTAACCTCACAAACGACCGGAGTCGTATACGGATCCCATTCTGCAATGATTTGTCCAGTTTTAACTGTATCTCCGGCCTTTACTTTTAATTTCGTTCCGTACGGAATCTTATGAACAATCCTCTCTCGCCCATTAACATCAACCAAAGCTATCTCCGCTTTTCGTGATAAGACTACTGTATCTCCGAAGCCATTCACTGCGAAAGTGACATTCTTAAAGGCAATTTGCGCCTCCATAGAAGACTCGATACTAGAGCGCTCAATACTCTTTTGAGCAGCTCCTCCAATATGGAACGTTCTCATCGTAAGCTGGGTTCCGGGTTCTCCAATCGATTGAGCCGCGATGACTCCAATGGCTTCTCCGACACTGACAATTGTTCCCCGCGCCAAATCTCTTCCATAACATTTTGTACAGATTCCTCTTTTGCTCTCGCACGTAACGGCCGATCTTACCCAAACTTCATCGATCCCGGCCTCAATTATTTCGTCGACCTTATACTCATCGATAAATCCATTTTTAGACAAAATGATAGATCCGTTATATGGATTGATAATATCCTTCGATGCAAATCTTCCTAGAATTCTTTCTTTAATGGAAATTACTGTTGTTAATCCGTCGTAAATCGGCTTCATCAACAACCCATTCCTTGTTCCACAGTCTTCTTCGGAAACGACGCAATCGTTGGCGACGTCAACAAGCCTCCTCGTCAAGTATCCAGAGTTTGCAGTTTTGAGTGCCGTATCAGTTAGTCCCTTTCGACTACCATGAGTTGACAAGAAGTACTCGAGAACGGATAATCCTTCCTTAAAGTTGGATACAATCGGTGTTTCGATGATCTCTCCAGTCGGTTTCGTCATCAATCCTCTCATGCCAGCCGATTGCTTCAATTGAGCAACTGATCCTCTCGCCTTGGAATGTACCATCATATAAACTGAATTCGGCTGACATCCTGGCTTCGTATAAGCAACCGCCTTCATCAGTTCTTCAGCAATCTTATCGCCACACTTATCCCATGCATCAACGACTTTGTTATATTTTTCACCCTGCGTTATAAATCCGTCGAGATATTGTTGCTCGAACTCACCGACTATTTTCTCAGTCTCAGCAACGAGTATCCTTTTTGCTTCAGGGATAACTAAATCATCCTTCCCATACGAAATACCAGATTTTGTCATGTACTTAAATCCGACTTCCATTACATGATCAACGAAAATGGCGGTCGCCTTTTGCCCACAATGGAAGTATATCTCATCCACCAGTGTACTAACATCAGCCGAGGTCAATACCTTATTAATGAGATCGAAGGTTATTTTATGATGTTTAGGGAGATGTTGGGAAAAAATTACCCTACCAGGCGTCGTTTCAACCATTCTATTTTCAAAAGTTCCATCCTCGTTATAATATGATACCTTCGTCTTAATCTTGGTATGGTACTCTACCACCTTCTCCTCGATGGCATACATAATCTCACTAAAATCTGATAAACAGACACCTTCATTCGGTAACCCCTCGACTAACATCGTTAAATAGTACACCCCCAGAACGATATCCTTAGATGGGACAACGATCGGCTTCCCATTCGATGGACTAAGAATATTGTTAGTCGATAACATTAAAATCCTGGCTTCAAGTTGGGCTTCTAGTGATAATGGAACATGAACGGCCATCTGATCACCGTCAAAATCGGCATTAAAGGCCGTACAGACCAATGGGTGAAGTTGAATTGCTTTCCCCTCAATTAAAATCGGCTCGAAAGCTTGAATACTAAGGCGATGCAGAGTCGGAGCTCTGTTTAGCAAAACCGGGTGTTCACGAATAACCTCTTCTAAAATATCCCAGACCTCTGGTCTATCTTTCTCGATCAATCGTTTTGCCGATTTTAAAGTACTAGCCAATCCGTATTTCTCGAGCTTCGCATAAACGAATGGTCTGAACAGTTCGAGAGCCATTTGCTTCGGTAATCCACACTGGTGTAGCTTCAATTCGGGGCCAACAATGATAACTGATCTTCCTGAGTAATCGACTCTCTTTCCTAGGAGATTTTGTCGGAATCGTCCCTGTTTTCCTTTTAACATATCTGCTAGCGATTTGAGGGGACGCTTATTACCGCCAACGCTTGCTTTAACCCCCTTTCGCTTGTTATCAAAGAGGGAATTAACCGATTCCTGCAGCATGCGCTTTTCATTACGAATAATAATATCCGGAGCCTTTAATTCTAATAGCCTCTTTAGCCTATTGTTTCTATTAATCACACGACGATATAAATCATTTAGATCACTCGTAGCAAACCGACCTCCTTCGAGAGGAACGAGAGGTCTGAGCTCAGGCGGAATAACTGGTAAAACGGTCATAACGAGCTGCTCCGGTCT
>JAISFY010000025.1 GCA_031263345.1 Holosporales bacterium
TACCTCCTCTTTCGTATTTCTACGTTTAACAAGGCGGTATGTTTTCTGTTGCACTTTCCCTACCAGAGATTTTTCAATCTCCGCCGCCGGAGGTTATCCGGCACCCTGCCCGCATGAATCCCGGACTTTCCTCTTAGAGCTCTAATAACTTAGAACTCTTAGCGATCAATCACCAGATCCACACTAATCTTTATTATATCATACTCTTCTCACTTACGGGAAGACAGTTCGCTGTATAGGATATGGTTAAACTACCTCGGCCCTTTCCACAAAGCCCCCTTTTGATATGAAGGATTTCCGTGTTGTATCAATTATTATGAAACGTAATACCGTCCGCGTCTAGTTTTTCTACTGCCGGTTCGTAGCCCTGCTCCGCCGATCTTATAAACCATTTCCTGGCTTCTTCGGAATTTTGTTTTATACCTGGGTAATCATCATTATACATACACCCAAGATTGAATTGAGCAGGAGCATACCCCTGTTTTGCAGCTTTTTCACACCACTTGAATGCTTTTTTATCATCTACCTCCACTCCTATGCCGCAGGCATATTGAGCCGCCACAGTATGTTGCGCCGTTGCCAACCCGTTTTTTGCTGCCATCAGATACCATCTGTGAGCTTCCGCAAGATCCTCTTCGACGTACTCTCCTTTCGCATACATCACTGCTATCTCGTATTGGGCGTCTGGATAACCCTGCTCTGCTGCTTTCATGTAAAAATAAAAAGCCTTCTCGAAATCCTGCGTTACGCCACAATCGCCGGTTACATATGCATATCCCATATTGTATTGAGCCATAGCAAGATTTTGATCCAGCGCTTTTTGAAGCCATTCCATCATCTTGTCCAGATCTTTAACAGTTCCATAACCTCTACCATACATACCAGCGACATTCAGCTGCGCCACTGCATTTCCCTGCTCAGCACTTTTCATATACCAGTGAAAAGCTTTTTCAAAATCCTGCTCCACACCATCTCCAACGGCATAGCATACACCAAGCGCATTTTGCGCATCCGCATCTCCGTTTTCTGACCTGATATGTAGCTTTTTTATGTTTTCGTTCATAAAACTCTCTTCGCAAATTCCTTAAATAATAGGTATATCTTTATAGTATTAAAAGGATACCAATGCAACATTAAAATTAATACTGTATGGATTTATACCAAGGCTACATCGAAGATCTGAAAAGCAGTAACTATGAAATTACTTCATCCACTCTAAATAAGCTTAGCAGGTTCGAGTCCACTATAACATCGCTACTTGACAGTGGAGCAGTAAAAGATAAGCCTGCAAGAGAGGTTGCCCGAGATAATGCGACGTACATCTGGCCGCTTTCAAAACTTCTACGCGACAGGTCAATTCGCACGTCATCCAAAGTAAGCCCCTGCGCTTTATGTATTGTTGATGCCCAAGAAAGTTTAAGTGGAAACTGCGAATATCTCCCAACAACCTGTTTTGAAATTTCTCCTGACGAAAGAGTATACGCGTAACGCTCCCACATATCTTGTTCTACGAGATATTCGATATTCCGGCCGTCGATGCGTACGTATATTTCCTGGTCGCTCAATTTTGTAATGGTTGCTAAATTGCCGTTGGCCCATCGTTGGCTCGGGTCATTTTTTAACATCATTACACGAGCTCCAACCTTCAGGTGCAACGTATGAGGCGCAGGTAGATTATTTTTAGAAATATTAAAATCTCCATCAAGAGTACCTCCATATGTATGCATTTTGCCGGGTAGTTTTTGCAATTCCGCTTGATTATATTTATCGGCGATTTCATTATGGCCCGTAAGCAGCAATGGAACCTTACCACTGCGGTGTTTACAGAAGCAAACGCTGTTCAGTTTTGTTATAGTCGATTCCAAATACTTCCCATTTCTTATATTTGCAAGTAGTTCTGCAAATTTTTTGTTTTCTTGTCTGTAAACTCGCGAAAGCTCAATAATGTAAGGCTTAATATTCTGAAAAACTTTGGCTGAAAATACGTATCGAGTTTTATATTTTTGCTCGAACGTCTTCCGTTCGTTATCAGTAAGAATAGGTGGAAGTTGAAAAAAATCTCCAACCATAACAATCTGTACACCGCCAAAAGGTTCTTCATTTTTGCGTATTGTCCGAAGTCTGTAATCGATCATATCTAACAGATCCGCACGCACCATCGAAATCTCGTCTATTATTACACGCTCTAATTTGCGAATAAGACTCGCTTGTTTTTTTGATATCGGATCGAGCTTGGTCGGATCCCTAAGCCCCGGAGGAATACGGAAAAAAGAGTGAATTGTAACTCCGCAGCAATTTAATGCGGCTACTCCCGTTGGAGCAACGACGACTTGCTTAACCGCTTTATCGCGTAAAATTTCGCGAATAAGCGTCGTCTTGCCGGTTCCTGCGCGACCGACTATAAAAATCGATCGAGTTTTGCTTCCGAGCACTTCGAAAATCCTTTTCGGAAATTCATACTTTATTGACGGTTGATTTTCCGTGGCAATATTTACTTGATTTTTTGGTTTTTCTTCATCTTTTACTATAATTCTACTAGGCTGTACAATATAATTATCAGACGATTCGCACTCATACCATACAATCACCAATATAAACAGCGCTGCAATTACTGTTATAACTACAATCCATATTAATTTGTGGTTTTTGCTTTTAGGGCGCTGATCCATCTGTTAATATCCAAAATGTTCAGCAATTTTATGCATTTGTGATACACTCACTGTAACTACTGATAACGCAATATACTCAGTACAAATATTGTTCTAACCTTTTCAATTTTATCACATCGCTCCTCATTATTATATCAGAATAGCTGTGGAACAGGGGCCATTTTTCAGCACAAAGGAATCTACGGTAGCTGGATTTGTGAATATCAGGTGGATTTAAAGGAGGCTGTAGCGAAATGATATGATGGGCTTTGGAGTATATCTAAAGTTTTATTTAATTTGAGACAAAAGGTTGCTCGCATTGCAACAACTTTAACTAACTTTGTTGCAATCCAACATGAAAAATCATATCAAAATTTTGAAGAACGCTTTGGATCTTTTATCGGGACTTCCTTACGACGAAATCATACCTACACTAACCAGCTTAGCCGAAGAATATGGCAAAACAGAACATAAAAAATTTCAAATTCACTTTGAAAACTCATCAGTTTTTGTGAACAACGAAGAAATTATTAATGCAAAATCTACAAGAAAGTTTCAGATCTTTTCAATACTATTTGATCAATTTATAGATGATTACAAGGCTGGGATACCATCCACAAAATTCACTGCAGTAAGTGTAAATCGAATATCCACACTACTTGAAGCGTCTGGATTCGTAAAGCTTGATCCGGAAAAACACGTTAGATGGCACATCAACAAAATCCAAAAATTACTTAGGGGCAAATTCGATGCCGAAA
>JAISFY010000034.1 GCA_031263345.1 Holosporales bacterium
AAAATCTCAACTAGTGGAACCATAATGTATACGTTTTTGTTAAAATCTCTACGTACTTTATGCGTTCCGCTGTCTTTTTTCTAGGGGGTTCATCAGCTCTTTCGCGAATCTCAGGTTAAGAAAGATACTTTGTTAGAATTATGCTCAAACCATGGGGTTGAAGTTTTGTAAAATATATCCTGATGGATAATGTGCCGCGGGAATCTGCTCTCGAGGATCATATCCCTACCACTAGGCAATGGTAGGGATATGGAGATGCTGAGTTTAGTGTGCTACTGTCGGTAAATGAATTCAACTCCTGACAGGATATGAAATCTCTTTTGTATATATTAGCTGCTACAATAGGGATAGCTGCATTGATCGCTACATATATGCATTCACCAAAATTTGGCAGACTTCCAGAAGGAATCCGGCTGGAGCGAATCCAAAAATCCCCAAATTATAAAAACAAGAAATTTCAAAATATTTATAAATCCCAAGCTGATGCTCCAATATGCAAGATAAGTGCATATAAAAAATTACTCGATATTGTATGGAAATTTATTACTAATAAAGACAATATTAACATCCCCATCACCAAGACAGATCTAATAAATCTAAATAAAAATGAAGATATTCTGGTATGGTTCGGACACTCTTCATATTTTATACAAATCGAAGGAAAGCGCATAGCCATCGACCCTGTATTAAGCGATGTTTCATCGCCGATTCCCTTCTTCCCGGTAGCCTTTCGAGGAACAAATGTCTATGCACCAACCGAAATTCCAGAGCTCGATTATTTGATCATTACTCACGATCACTGGGATCATCTGGATTATGAAACGGTAACGAAATTGAAGGCGAAGCAGATAATTTGTCCGCTCGGTGTCGGTGCTCATTTCGAGCATTGGGGGTTCGATAGGTCTAAAATACTGGAGATGGACTGGTACGATGAAATCGATCTGCCAAACGGATTCCGCATTGTGTGTTACCCAACTCAGCATTTTTCAGGCCGAAGTTTTACACGTAACAAATCTCTGTGGGGAGCATTTTTGCTCACATCTCCCAGCGGATTTAAGATGTATATCGGCGGAGATGGTGGATATTGCCCACACTTTAAGGAAATTGGAGAAAAGCACGGCCCGATAGATATAGTAATCCTTGAGAATGGCCAATATAATGAGAATTGGAGGCATATTCATATGCATCCGACGGAGACCGTGATGGCCGCAGAGGATCTGCGGGCGAAGGCCTTGTTACCTGTGCACAACTCCAAATTCTCACTTTCGACTCATGCATGGAACGAGCCACTTAATGAAATAGCACGGCTATGTAAAAATAAGGATATCCGTCTTTTGACTCCGATGATAGGGCAAAGAGTGAATATCAAGGACTCAGCTCAGAGCTTTAGCAAGTGGTGGTAGCCAGTCATTTTCCCAAGACCAGCCACGACCAACCGCTCCCGAACAAACCGTTCGTGCAGGATATATCTTCTGATCGGATACCAATTCCTCAGGATGCTCTGTATTCCCGGCATTCAGCTCGAGGAGGTTTCGGTAGCCGATTCGTTAAAGAGGATATTTTGACTTCTGCTGTGTTGGTAGCTCACCTTTCTGCTGTAAAAGGTCGTGAGGTAGGGGGCGTCGCTTAGTGAATAAATGTTGGGAAATTATTTTATGAATCGTAAACTACCGTTCGTAGCGTGGAGAAGGTCATGTTCTGGAAAATGGGCAAGAAAGTATTTTTGTTGTTTTTCCTTCTAATTCAGTCAGCTCATGCGGACGTGATTTTCCCAATGTTTGCATTTAAGAATCCTGTGATGATTGCTCTTATTGTTCCGATAGTACTTATCGAATACGAAGTTATGAAACGGTATTTACCGAAAATGGATCGCAGGAAAATGCTTAGGACGGCAACAATATCCAATGTATTGTCATCCGTTGTCGGTTATCCGATTTTGATTGTAGCTTCAATGCTTATTGGATTATTTTTCGAAATTACGATTCGTCCGATCATCTGCATGTTTTGGACAAACTCATCATATCCATGCGCCGTATTGTTCTGCATACCAATCATTTTAACGGCGTTCTTACTATCGTGTTTTATAGAGTATATGATAACACGCCGATGCTTACAACGAGAATATCCTGAAAATACACAAGAAATTAAACGTGCCGTAAAATATGCAAATATGATTTCCTATGCATTTTTAATCGGATGCATAGTCCTACTCGAAATGTATAGTTGGTATTTCAAAAAAGATGGATTTTTAATTATGTATTACTATCAAAAAACCGGTTAACCGTTTCTACCAAATAATAATAAGGGCCTTTCGTATCAACTTCACTATTCCAACGAGGGTTGAGAATAATGATATTGCTTGCAAAAAGAAAGCTTACTAACTTTATTATCTTCTATCCATTCCTGTTGTTATCGGTTCAGGTTTTATAACTATAACCTAGATAGTAAGCTAATTCCTCTTCCATTGTCCTATCAATCAAGGTTTTCTATAATGTCTTAAAGGTCGTCATGAGCCCCTCCTGAGGAGCCATTTTGCTTACTTCACTCTTCCGTTTTACACTTGTTCTGAAGTACAGCCAGGATATTCCCAATTATTCCTCCATACACTCTCGCATGTTCTTCTAGTCTACGTAAGTTACTATTAAGAGAACTGATTAATTTGTCCTTATCAGGTTCACGCACCAATCCGTACAGGATTTCCAATGTACTTTTCTGTGACTCTATTGCCAACCGTTCCCTTGTTAAATCTGCGGCTTTCTTGGGGTTCACTTTGCCTAACTCATCCCATTTTTGTAAACACTGGTTAGCTTTGTCTATCGCAATACCCAAATTCGATTCGAGATTCGCATCATCAGTTGTATAAATAGCTGATGAGAGTTCTACCCTTGCTAATTGAAAATCTCTCTCATCAATATTTGCGCCAGGGTATGTCTCTGTGGTTGTAGAGGACGCTAGCGATCGCCGAGAATGCGGCCTCTTCGTTGCTTTAGTTCTAGGTTTAGACTTTACCGAGCCCTTTGTTGGGAACGATTTAGCCTCGAAGGTCGCCTCTAAACCTCTCGTAATATCTTTTCCATGGCTTGATTCTGGCACAGGGGCTCCCAACCCGTTGTAATACTGCTGGATATTCGGATCTACAGAGGATTGGAGTTTATCAGGTGTAAATTTTACATCTAGTAAAACCATTTCTGAAGATTCCTTTGGGGTAGGTAGGTCTGATGCAGCTAGGTACAAGCTTTTGTGCAAAAATATCGCAGCTAGCAAAAGAAAGGACAATTTCGCAACGTTTTTCATGATAGATTCCTCATTAAAAATCTCTTAAACCATTCGGATTAAATATAGCACATTACAGCACAGCTTCTCCACTAATTAATCCTCAGTTCCTTAGAATATTCAGCATATTTATCCATCTTGAAGCATTCCTGTAAGCACATAGTATAGCTCTTCCATCTTCATCAACTTTGTATTTACGGTCAAGTTTTATTTCACCATCATTCCCAAATAGTAATTTCCACCCATTAAGACATCGAAAAGCGTTCTCAGATAAATCATCACCTTCAAAAAATTGATCCATACCGTTGGAAGACCTTCCGCACCGAACCCTTAACTCATCAACTGCCATAGTCCCACCAGGTCCCGGGGGAATCGGAGTGCTCCACGACTTGTGGGTTTGCCCATTAGTGTAAGCATTTTGGTAGTAATAATCATAAGGTAAGCTCCTAACCGGAAACCTAGTGGGTGGTATAATCTGATTATGTTCAATATTAAACCGGTCGAAGTACCGCAATTGCTGATACCAATGAAGCATTTCGTGGAAAAGACAATTAGAGAGCTGTCCCCTCAGGAATATCTTATTTGTATATAAATGATCATGTCCGTTTTTTAGTTTATTCTTGACCACTAACCCTACTATCCACTGGCCAAAGCTGCAGTCCATCACGCCATTACCAATTGCGCTGGCAGGAGTATAAGACCAATTATTGAAATCACCAACTCGATTCACAATCAGCGATCTAGCGCAATTTCGCGCCACTGGATTCTGAGGGGCAATAGGGATAACGCCCTCTTGAACACCACCGGTCCCTGGAGCCAGAGAAGTTCTCCGAATTTCAATAAGTAATCTATAAAGCAGTATGCGCCCAACAGGATTAGAGGCTATCTCCCGGAAAGCATGTAAAAACTGAGGAATTAGATTCTGAGGAGCCACCATCGTCGGCCCCATGGATAAGATGGGGCAAGCAGCCTGACCCCCTCCAGCTCCCGGAGGCGTAAACCCCATATTTAAAGTCTGCCCCCATTGATTGGTCCATCCGAACATCATCATATACCATTCAGTCACAGCTACATCATTAACATTTGCTCCAGACCACTGAATAGCCTCGTGAGTTGTCGGTTGCCTTCCATCTATCGGGAAATAAATATCAGTAACGGCATTGTTAATTATCTGTATTTGAAAGTGAGTAAAGCGATGAGAAGATGGAATTATTTGTGCGGCATTGCCTCCCACTGGTAAACCCGGGATTATACCATTTGGATTACCATGATTGGCTATTCCTTGAAGGCCTGGAGTTCCCAGTGGAAACTGGACCTCGGCCAGACCCGGGGCAGCTCCAAAAGAAATGTGGTGACATATTGAAAGAAAACTAGCAATAAAAATGAGAATAAACCTATTAAGATTTAACGTTTACTTAGAACCTAAGTTTTTCATGCCTAGTTGTAATATATCACGAAATACTTAAAAAATACTTAATATCGGAAGAATAGAAATCATTAATGCTGCATAATCCTGTGTCCTAGACTTAAAAATCTCCTGGATTTATTACAAATGCCACATTGTCACTTCCTTTATCAATTCGTGAGTACCTTCGTGAT
>JAISFY010000023.1 GCA_031263345.1 Holosporales bacterium
TGTCGTAGTTCGAGTGGTTTATTTTTACATGAGTTGGATAAAAGATTTTATGACCCCCAAAATAAAGGCTATAATCGGAACATCTACTAATAGTGAATCTGCCAACTGGACGAAATGCCCGACATGCGAAAAACTGATGTATAACGCCGAACTCGAGGAAAATTACCTAATATGCGGCAACTGTTTCCATCACTTTCAATTACCGTACCGAACTAGACTAGAGCTTACTTTCGATGATAAAATGTATGAAGAAATTCAGACCCCTAAAGTTAAGGATGATCCAATAAAATTTAAAGATACGAAGAGATACATAGATAGGCTTAAAGAAGCGCGACAGAAGACTAGCCATCAGGAGGCGATCGTAATCGCTAGTGGGTTAATAGGTAAAATTCCAGCCGTCGTATTCGTGATGGATTTTTCATTCATGGGAGGCTCAATGGGGATTGCTGTCGGTAAATCGATCGTTCGCTCCGCGGAAACGGCCATCGAGAAAGGAGCAGCCCTCATCGGTTTTACGGCCTCTGGAGGAGCTCGCATGCAGGAGGGGATGCTGTCGTTAATGCAAATGCCTGCAACTGTTGCCGCGATTTGCAGATTAAAAGAATTCGGGTTGCCTTATATCAACGTTTTCACGAACCCTACAACGGGAGGAGTCCTGGCCTCGTTCGCCATGCTGGGGGACGTACATATCGCCGAACCGAGGGCACTCATCGGATTCACTGGAGCTAGAGTCATCGAAAAAACGATTAAGCACAAATTGCCAGAAGGCTTTCAACGATCTGAATTCTTGAGAGATCACGGGATGATCGATATAATTGTTCCAAGGACCAAACTGACCGAAACGTTGCGGTCTATTTTGGAATATACGGTTGAGAGGAAAGTTAATTGATATTTGATAGATTGGCCATCGGAGCAGATCATAGAGGATTCTGGCTCAAAAAAACCTTAGCTGAACATTTTCAATCCGTTGGCTATGAGGTTGAGGATTGCGGAGTAAGTAACGATTGTGAGGCAGTCGATTATCCAGATTATGCTAATAAGGTTGCGGAGAAAGTTTTAACATTGAAGAAATGTTTCGGAATTCTCGTGTGTCACTCAGGAATAGGGATGAACATAGCTGCAAACCGCCATAAAGGAATTAGGGCGGTTTTACTCATCGGGGAAGAAATGATGCGCCTCGCTCGAGAACACAATGATGCGAATGTAATATGCTTTGGATCTGGGTTTATAGGGCCCGAAATCGCCATTTACATTTCCGAGATATTCACCACGACCGAATTCAAAGATAGTAGGCATAAGACTAGGATCGACAAATTGGATCAGAGTTGCAGTTTTCCAGTGAAACACGACTAACTTAAATGAGGTGAAAATATTACACATCTTTCGAGAGCTCCAGAATCAGAATCATTGCAAGGAGATACGGAAAACGGAAGTGTACAGATTGGTATCGGACTGTACACTTTTGACTCATTCGGGTAAAAATTCTTGTTCCATAATTTCTTCTTCTATAAAGGGGACAAATCTAACTGGACATAAGTCAGTTTGTGAGTAGTTACCAGCATCATCCTTTTCTATTTTCACAAGTACGTGCCCCTCTTCCCCTCTATCCATCGGGATTATTATAATTCCATTCAAGTTCAGTTGATCAAGGAGAGCCTGTGGACATTTTTTACAAGCAGCAGAAACAATAATTTTATCAAACCTTTGCCCATCTCCCCATGGTATTGCGGCGTTCTGGCATCGTCCATATACATTTGTCACTCCAAGTCGAGTCAGTGTAGCCATCGCCCTGTCGAAAAGTTCTGGAATTATTTCTACCGTATAGACTTCATTGGCTAATTTAGCAAGCACTGCAGTTAGATACCCACTCCCAGTTCCTATCTCTAAAACGCTGTCACCGGGGCGAAGATCTAACCACCGCACCATATTTTTCATCAAGGATGGTTGGCTAGTCGTTTGACCATATCCTATACTTATCGGTTGATCTAGATTCGCTAAATGTGCATCTTCGGGATCCAAAAATTCTGCTCTGTTTATACTTAGAAAGGCAGATTCAACATTATCTTGAGGCACGAATTTCTCACTATCCTGTTCATAGTAACTACTATTATCGCTACTAATCGCAAGTTCAGAAAGCATAACAACTAACCCCAGCACAGCGCTTAACTTTAGTATCATAAAAATTATCTTCCCTCTAATACGGAGCTTACCAATACAATTAAGTATAACATAAAAAAAGAAAATTAACAAACCATATGTATAATAATAGTAAGTACTAGCATATAATACAAATAATACAATTTATCTTTCTTTTCCCAGTAATAATTCTTCTAGCTTTATTCTTACAGCGGAATGGAACCCGACCAGGGCCTACGCAAGAGAGATTGAAGAGAGCAAAATTTATGCTATAAATAGTGGGTAATGTTTTTGTTTATTAAGAAGAATGCACCATGAAATTGATGAAGCTATTTAGGAAATTTTTTTGAAAGTAGAGGATCCGAGGTCGTGGAAGAATCATGTATGTAGCCTATGAAGGCTAAGCCTTGTAAAATAAAGCTAATTTTGCAAAGTAAGCGGTGTGGAATACAGATGAAACTCAAAGACACAGAGTCTGTGAACCTGATATGGCCACATCGCGTTGTATTAGGCCGGACCGTATCTTAGCGCAAAGACACTGTATTAACATGGATGGCCGATTACATATTAACACGTTTTTTATGGGGAATACTATGTCAAAGTATGTTCTTGGAATTGATGTTTCTAAAAAGGATTTATCAATTGCCCTGTTAATAAATGGAAAATTTCATGAAAAGACAGTAGAGAATTCTTCTCAGGGATTTCATTCCCTGATGAAGTTTATCAAATCTAAAACATCTGAGAAACATATTATTTATCTAGAATCAACAGGTATTTACTCAGAAGATATTTCTGATTTTTTCTTTGAAAATAGTTTTGATGTAAAGGTTATTAATCCACTAAAAATACACGCATTTGGTAAGGCTAAGTTATCCCGTAATAAAACGGATAAGGCAGATGCAAAGTTAATCGCGGAGTATGGTAAAACATTTCCAGAAGAAAGATCTTATACTCCCAAAAGTAGTAATCAGAAGATGTTGAAAGCATTGTACAGAACTTATGTTGCATTTATTAATCAAACAATTGTTTGCAAAACTCATCTAGAAAGCTCTAAGGATTCTGATGTTAGATGTACAGTCCCATATTGTAGGGGATAGGATCTTTGTTGAATCTCTGAGGATCCGTCTCCCACATCTTTACTATAAATTCATATGGAGTTAATCCTTTAATTGATTTAAGTCTTGTAGC
>JAISFY010000036.1 GCA_031263345.1 Holosporales bacterium
GGTTCAGGTGGGTGTTGCAAGCTTGGAGTGATAGTATCGGTAGTAGCTCTATTGGCTGCCACCGTAGCCTATTTCTGTCCGAGGAAAGATGCTACGCCCAGTTTGGATGCGGCTTTTGATGAAAAAATTAAGAGGGTTGTTCTTGATATTATCAAACAAAATCCCCAACTGTTGATGGATGCTATGGGGGAAGGAATTGCTAAAAAGAGAGAGGATGCCGTTAAACAGCTTGGGAACAGCGTCATTGCACAACAAGATACTCTTTTCAAGCAAGGATTACAATTTGGGAATAAAGATGCAAAGAAAAGGATCATTTGCTTCTTCGATCCATTATGCAAACATTGCATTGAATTCCAGGGGGCTATGATAAAATTGGTACGATCTGGAATGGATGTAGCTTTCTCTATTTTACCGGTTGGGGTCCTGGGCGAAGATTCCGTTCTTGTAGGGAAAGTATATCTCGCCGTTTATGATAAAAGCCCAGGAAAAGCGTTAGAATTTATAGAGGCTATCATTAGCAATGGCGAAGCCGTCGATAAGGATGCCATTAAAAAAGCGTTAAAGAAAGTTAACCTAACATATGAGGAAATTGAGGCGCAGTTGGCGGAAGCCGATAAGAAATTAGCTATCAATGGCGTTTCTGCTGAAAAGCTAGGTATCCCGGTCGTCCCGGCTATATTCTATATATTCGAATCGACAGTAAAGATGCTCCAGACGACCAACGCGGAACAGATTGCTAATGAGCTCAATGATAGCCCTGGATCTATCGGATCGGATAAGGGTAGCGAAAACGCAAAATCGGATAATCTATCAAGCGACCCAGATGTGAGTGGTTTAGAGAAAGAAAAGAAAAATTGATTCGCTCAATTGAATTAGGTACCAGTTGTCGGAGGGGGATAGAAGATATATCCCCTTCCATCAACTCTACTTCATAAAAACACTTTAAAAGATAGCTAATTAAGAATTAATTATATTACAATCTTTCCTATGGGTCCAAGTCTTCTAAACTGTTCATATTTCCCAGAATCAAATTGTAAGAGGTCTTCCTACACTTTGTAACGGGTTAAAAGGGATCATCTTGTTCCAGTGATAACTAACCTGATACGGTGTTGTTTGAGGTGAGTCAAACACAAAATCTGACATAAACCTTCCGGCGGCAGCTTCCCCTTCGCCATAGCCAGGAGCCGGATCAAGAGTAAAAAAATTTAAGTGGTCTGTAAGCTGTCCTCTTGCCAGGAACGAGGATAACTCTGAATTCAGAGTTGCTGTCGATTGGGATAAAGTGAGTAGTCCAGTGGCTATAGCATGTCGAGAGTTCTTTGAATATGGTGTAGATACAAGAAAAAACGTATCCGGTAAAACCCTTGTGGTTGGTCTTTGAAATCGGAATGTGTTACAATCGATTATTGAATGGGTTACTCTTTTTACCATAATCGGCGTAGTTTGAGGGCGTGTATGATAGATCCGATGGCGTCATTTGAGGTAAAGAATATTATTCCGATTCGCTTTCTTGGCTTGGATTTTTCGATTACCAATTCCTCACTATATATGATGTTAACCGTTGGGCTGATTCTCGTTTGCTTCGGTATCGGGACGAGAAATGCTAGCATAATTCCCACGAAATTTCAGTGTGTCATCGAGAAGATGTTCTTTTTTATCGGAGATATTGTTAAAACGAATGCTGGAGATCATGGTGTAAAACTTTTCCCGTACATGTTTGTCCTGTTTCTTTTCATTTGTTTAGGGAATATTATCGGGCTTTTCCCGTTTGCCTTTTCATTTACGAGTCAATTGGTTGTAACGATAGGAATGGCTTGCCTCGTCTTCGTTGCATCAATTATTATAGGGATTTGTCGTAATGGGTTACATTATTTCAAACATTTTTGCCCAGAAGGATTACCATCGTACATAATTCCATTTTTCGTCGTCGTCGAATTGATATCATTTACGTTTAGGCCAATCAGTCTAGGAATACGTTTATTTGCAAATATAGTAGCTGGGCATGTTATGATAAAGATAATAGCCGGTTTTGCCGTTTCATTCGCGAGTGTGGTGACTTTATCTGGGCTTGCTATCGTGCCCGTCGCTTTCAACGTTTTGCTGAATATTTTTAAACTAGCAGTTTGTGTCCTGCAGGCGTACGTTTTCGTGGTATTGTCGTGTATGTACCTGGTGGAATCCATGGCGCACGAAGAAAGTTAGTCTATTTTTTATGTGAGGAATTAGGAAGATGGATCCTGTGGCAGCGAAATTTATTGGTGGTGGGATTTCTGTTATTGCTCTTTTCGGAGTTGGAATTGGGCTCGGGAAATTGTTTTCTTCTTTGGTCGAATCGATTGCCAGAAATCCATCGGCAAAAGATGATCTAATGTCGACGGGATTAATTTGTTTTGCCATGATAGAATCGGTCGCATTACTTGCCTTTATCGTGGCGATGTGTCTGTTATTTGTCGTGTAGGAGGTATTGTTTCATAAAATGATGCCACAGCTTGATACGTCATATTATTTTTCGCAATTCTTTTGGCTTTGCGTTTCTCTTTCTATATTGATTTTTATGTTCAAGAAATACTTTATCCCGCGAATGGATAAGATTTTTCAAGGGCGAGAGCAGCGTATAAAAGAATGCTCTGAGGCGGTCGAAAGGTTGGAAAGTGATGTATCTGAGATGAAGGCTGCCATAGCGCAACTTCAGGAGGATGGGTTACGCAAATCTGCCGAAATTGTTAAAAATGCGATCAAAAAATACGAAAATGCTCTTGATATACAACTCCAATTAGTGAAGAACGAAAATGAGGTAAAACTGAATGCGACGAGAATCAGGGTTCGTAAGGAAATAGATGGATTGGAGTCAGTGTTCAGGATGCAAGTAGAAATTACGGCTCAGACTGCATTCGAGCGATTATTTTCAGGGAAACTTTCAGCACACTAAAGTATATGGAACTTTTTCAGGGCGTATATACATATCTGGTTATCAGTTTCGTTTTAATGTGTTTTCTGCTTTTCAAATTTACGTATAAGAAAGTTCAAAGCAGTTTAGAGGGGAACGTCACTGAGGTGCGTAGATCTATTGAAGGTATTGAGAAACGCAGGGCAGATACTATTCTCAAAATTAGTGAGGCAAAATATGCCCTTGAAGTAGCAAAGCGGCAAGCTGAGGCTGTGATTCAGGAAGCGGAAGATCAGGCAAAGAAAATTACGAATCAATCGACAGATATAATAAGTCGGGCGGTGGAACAAAAGCAGCGCGAGTATGACAAAGAACTAGCACAGATCAAAATTGGCCTTTATTCAGAGATGCATCATAAAATATCCGAAATGATTATAAAGGAAATTGAACGTAAAATTCATACAGTCAAGATGAAAGGAGCATTTCAAAATGGCACCATCGATGATGCAATTGAGGCTCTTGATCAGCTAATTCGGAGCACGAAAAGAATATCACAAGACGGCAAAAGGTAAATGGATTATCTATCGTAAATAGTGAATCTCAGGCACGTTTACACCATCTGCTTGCAATTTTGGCTGCTGTTTCTCCTATTTTTTGATGATCGTTTGATGATTTGTGTTACAATAGCCCTGATGAGTTTTACTTAATTTGGAGAAATCATGAATTTTACATCTGGTCCTGTTCAGGTAGATGAAGGCCTGAGGAAATACATGCTATCCGTATTCAATAAAATGTTTATGGCGTTATGCTTAACGGGAAGTGTTGCATTTATATGCGGATCAAAACCTGAAATCGTCGCTGCGATGCAGGGAGGTCTTTCTACCATTTTGTTTATCGCAACCTTAGCAATAGTCCTTTACTTATCTGCGAAGATCAATAAATTAACACCGGAAAAGGCACAGTCTTTGTTCTGGCTGTATTCAGTTTTCGTCGGAGCATCCATTTCTCCTATCGTCGCGATTTATACGGGCGAGAGTATAGCGAATGCCTTTTTTACATCGGCAGCTTTTTTTGGTGGGCTTAGCTTATACGGCTATACTACATCAAAAGATTTAACCGGTATCGGGTCATTTATGTTGACAGGATTGATAGTCGTTATCCTATCGTCATTCATTAATGTGTTTTTCCTAAAGAGTTCACTGTTGGATTTGGGCCTATCAGTTTTGAGTGTTATCATTTTTGGCGGTCTTACTATGTATGATATCCAGAGAATTAAGAGTTGCTACAGTGAATCCTATGGAGAAGAAGCTGTCGCGAGATGCTCTGTCATTGGTGCTTTATGCCTTTATCTAGATTTTTTAAATCTTTTTCTGGCGTTACTACGTATTGTCGGGAATAGGAAGTAGTCTAGCATCATTGCTACGAGGAACGTTATGGAATTGAAAGGGAGCAGGACTGAGAGGAACTTAATGGAAGCCTTTGCCGGAGAATCTCAGGCGAGGAATAGGTATTCTTACTTCGCCTCTCAGGCCAGAAAGGAGGGATATGTCCAGCTTAGTAAGATTTTTGTGAAAATTGCTGACAATGAAAAGGAACATGCAAAAGTTTGGTTTAAGATTCTAAATGGCGGAGATGTTTCCGAAACGGTTGAAAATCTAAAATCTGCGATTAGCGGTGAGAACTATGAATGGGTAAATATGTATGCCAATTTTGCAGTTGAAGCTGAAGAAGAGGGGTTTTTGGACATTGCTTACTTATTTAGAGCGGTCGCTGCGATAGAAAAATCTCACGAAGAAAAGTATAAACGCTTTTTAGCCAACATTTTGGATGGAAAGGTATTCTCGAGGGACGATGGGGTTACTTGGAAGTGTAGTAACTGCGGGTATTTGGTCACGAATGAGAAAAGGGCCCCATCCGTATGTCCGATTTGTAAGCACGAATTGGGATATTTTGAGCTGGAAGAAATCGATTACTAGGGATTTTAACGTTTCTGCGGCAGTTTTTGTATTTGTAAATGATTAGCCATATTCTGAAGGGTATATCGACTGGAACGTATAAGTCAATTCTCTGTTTGGATGGTAATTTAGGGAATTTGAAAGATGTTCACGATGCGTTTGGGTTGCCGTTGGTGGTGGCCGATGGAGCGGCAAATCGGATTGTAGCATTTGGTTTAGATCCGTATCTTGTTATCGGCGATCTCGATAGCGTGGATTCAGAGATTCTACTTCGATTCGATCATTTAAAGTTGGATAATCAGGATACTTCTGATTTTCAGAAGGCCGTTAGCTATATGAAAGAAAATGCCCTGCTGCCTAGTATAATTCTCGGAATATCAGGAGGGAATATTGATCATATCATCAATAATGTTAATATATTTCTTTCGTGTAATGATAGTATATTTATTGATGAAGATGTTGTCGGTATCAAGATAAGTGATACAGAAAAACGGTTGCGACTCCCTGTCGATACGAAACTATCCATTATTGGGATGCCGGAGTGTAGGGTTACAACCTTCGGACTAAAGTGGGAATTGAAGGCTGCGGACTTGGCCTTTGCCGCTTGTCCATCTACGTCTAGTTTATTCGGATATAGTTCCTATTTTAATAGAACGGTGACAGAAAATATTATGATTGAGGTTACATCTGGGACAGCACTATTGGTTATATATACGAGAGAGATCCTTGATGCTGGTTGTAAATTACATTATGCCGCGAAATAGCTTAGCCGATTTGGTCAAGAGGTGGTTCATGTCGATAGATAACATATCGCTTTTTATCATTACAGGCCTCATTTCGATTGGTATCTGGGTTAGCATAGCATCAACTCCATCGGTTGCCATGAAGCTCGATTTACCGCCGTTTCATTTTGTTAAGCAGCATATGATCATTCTTCTAGTATCCATAATTATAATGGTTTTCATCTCATTTCTTCAAATTAATTATATAAAACGATTGTCGGTAACCGGATATTTCGGATGCCTAGTCCTAGTAGTTCTGACAATCATAATTGGAAGTGAAATAAAGGGAGCAAGACGGTGGCTCAGTTTTTTTGGATTTTCTATGCAGCCATCAGAATTTTTTAAACCAATCTTAGCGGTAACTAACGCATGGCTTATCACCGAGCAGTATAGGGATCGGAAATTTCCAGGGATAGTATTATCAGGAGCTAGCGTATCGGTAGCGATTTTATTCCTTTTGTTACAACCGGACATCGGAATGATCGTCGTTATCTGTTCATCATGGATTGGGCAACTTTTTATATCGGGAATGTCTACCATAATGCTGGGATGTTTTTTATTTTCTGCGATTGGAGCACTTTTTGGTTTATATTTCACGGTTCCACACTTTGCGAATCGAATCGATAGATTTATAATGAGCGGAGGAAAGGAGAATGACATATATCAGGTACAGAAATCTCTGGAAGCGTTTAAGAGTGGCGGGTTATTCGGAAAGGGGCCTGGAGAGGGAGTCATAAAAACAATGGTTCCAGATTCTCATTCAGATTTTGTATTTTCTGTTATTGCAGAGGAATATGGATTTATTGTGTGTTTTGTAATAATAGCCCTATTCACCATCTTTATCATTAGATCTATGATGAGAGCGAATAAGTCATCTAGCATTTTTAGTATTTGCGCAACTTTTGGGATAGTTTTGCAGATTGGATTACAGGTGCTTATTAATACTGCGACATCTCTTAACTTGATCCCCACGAAGGGGATGACAATGCCATTCATTAGCTATGGGGGTAGCTCATTTCTATCCTCTTCGATAAGCATTGGAATCTTGCTCGCTATTACGAAGAGGCAATCGATAATTCACGGCGACACTTATTACACGCATTTTAAGCACAATCGCAGATAATTATTTCTCAGAAGACATTATTACTCTTCGGGTCGTAATATACGGATCACTAGAAGACTTTTCTAGCTCCTGCATTATATGAAGTATACTCACTCTTTTATTGAGCAAATCGGCTCCATATATGAGGTAGAACAATCTCGTCCTGGTATTCTTCTTATATCTTCTCAGGGAAATCATCGCAATTGGATCTACTTGAGTATGGAACACTTTCCCGATGGCTCCTCTAAAGCTTGTTGGTCCAAAAATGGGGATGACTATGTATGGCCCTGGGCCAGCTCCCCATTTTTTCAGGGTATCACCAAAAGAAGTATTTCGAGATCCCAGCCCTATTTTAGATGCGGTGTCGAGTGTTCCAAAAAATCCGAAAAAAATATTTATAAAGAATCCGAATAATGTTTTGACAAGATTTTCTGCATCTTTTTGTAGGGCAAAATTTAAAATTCTGACTGGTGAAAAAAAGTTATGTGCGAAGTTCTCGATTACCTTTTGTAAGAAGCCGGGAAGGATTGTACTGTATATGATCGCAGCGGGCTTGATAAAGACCTTGTCTAAGATATCGTTAATTTTAAACATTAGACGGTTGAATGGTTCGAGTGGATCATATGCCCAATCCAATTCGTCCTCCAGGATTAGTGAGTCTTCCAGTTCATCATCAGTCTCTTCCGCGGCCATTAAACAGCTCGGGCAGAGGCATAACAGCGATATAATAATTACTATCCTCAAGGTAGCCAGGGGATTATATCCAAAGCCTAACGGATAGCATAGTACAACAAATCACATATCCGTGAACAATATGAATCTATCAGAAGGAGAAATAATTCCGTATATGACATGTCTGTAATCTCAGAGTTTTTCAATATGATGCTTTGGCATTTGTAATGCGTACAGATGGGAAATTAATTTTTATTAAGATTTATTTTATCTGATTTTATTGTTAATTTTATGTATAAATTCTTTTTTTTACATTTTTATCTAGAATTAACTAATTAGTGCTATCCTTTACTTGGAGATTTTTTATATACTTGCTAGGGGGAGCGATGATGAAAAAAAGATTAGGCAAAGCATTCCTAGCTTACGCCTTAGAAATACTGTCATGCTGGGCTGGTACATCGATGGATGTGGAGTATCTTATTAACCATGGGCTTATTAATGAGCGCTTGGTACTAAGAGGGGAGGAGCCATCAGAGCACCTACTATCCTCTTGTACTTATACCGATGGGAGAACATTGAGGATACCTAACGGAAGTGCTATCAATTTTGCGGCGAGAGATGCTGTAGGAAGAATAATCAGGATTGCATCGTCCGTTAACACTATCCCAAACCCTCTGTACCTTACTCATTCTGGATTGGTCATAAACGACGATCCAAGGATCATCTACGGCATTTTAGAAGAATTGATAGAGGAGAGTACCTTAAATGGTTGCCAGCCGAGGATAGCGGCATTGAGGCTTATGATGTTAAATCTTAGTTCTGCGTATGATCATATTTTAGGGTTTCAGGAGGAAGTGGGTTCTGATAACTTATATGTAGTGCCATTCTGCCTGGAAGCAAGTGGAACAGCCTCGCAGGTTATGGGTGGTATTATGCCACACGTTCAAATTAGAGCCATGCACCAAGTTGTGAATGGATATAATGGGAATGTTTTTGTTAGACCACTTCTCGAAGGAATACCGGCGGTCAGTACAAGGAAATTCCTAAAAGAGTATCTTGGGCGTTCATATGAAGGGATCTGGACCATTTTGGAATTACTACGTGCTCCGATTGCTCATAATAAACGGGAAGAAACGGACAGAGTATTTTGCAGCGAGATGGTTGCTCTATTTTATAAAACATACAGTGAACTCTCGATAGATAATGTAAGCAACGTTATCCCGGAAATCTTGGGAGCGGGAGCCGAAGAGCATGATCTTTTGAAAGATATAGCCTCTACAGACATCCCACTGAAAATGCTCTACGATTTTTCTGAGGAGGATAATTGTTGCTGCTGCACGTTTTCAAATAGTATGAAAAAGTGTCTAATATTGTAAAAATTAATCGATTTTTAAAAAAAAGTCATATTTTCTAAAATTGGCTTCCAAGTAGCAATCTATCGTATTATATGGTGTAGTGATTTGCTACGCATGCGTTTTTTGGCGGTAAAATTAGGAAGAATGGCTAGATCGGTTCGTGGGATGAAAGATCTTTACGGCCGCGAATCTGATAAATTCGATTTTATATTTAATAAGTTCAGATTAGTCGGTGAAAGGTACGGATTCGGGATGATTTATACTCCAATCTTAGAGTATACCGATGTTTTTTATCGATCTATTGGCGATGAGACGGACGTCGTTTCGAAGGAGATGTATACATTTCTGGATAAGGGAGAGGAGTCGGTAACTCTGCGGCCGGAGGGTACGGCTGGCGTTGTTAGAGCGATCGTATGTGAACATTTAGACCAATGCCTTCCCGTTAAACTGATGTACTGTGGAGAGATGTTCAGGTACGATCGTCCACAGAAGGGGCGTTTCAGGCAATTTCGGCAATTTGGGCTCGAACACGTTGGGGATAAAAGCCCATATACGGATGCTATTACGATAGCAATCGCCGTCGATTGTATACGATCAATTGGTTTCTGCGATTTCAAAATTTTAGTCAATTCCTTAGGTGATGATGAAACTCGAGAAAATTATACGAAAGCGATCGTGAAGTACTTTTCCCGTCATGAGGATAGACTATCAGCAGAATCTAGGATTAGGCTTAAAAAAAATCCATTAAGAGTTCTGGATTCGAAAAACAAACAGGATGTCGAGATTTGCTCAATGGCCCCCATTTTGATGGATTATCTTAGTAAAGATTCGAGAGTGTATTTTAATAAGGTATGTTCCCTGCTGGAAGACTACGAAATAAATTACGAGATTAACCATTTCCTGGTCAGAGGGTTAGATTACTATAGCCATACAGCATTCGAAATATTACCGACGAGTGGGACGTATAAAGAGGCAATAGGCGGAGGGGGGCGGTACGACAAGTTACTGGCCATTTTGGGCGGGTTAGATGTTTCCGGAATTGGATTTGCTATCGGGATTGACAGATTAATGTTGCTGATGGACGATTTTTTTGTTCAGCAGAAAAAACGGAAGATCGCCGTTATACCGGTGTCGGAAGGTGAAGATTCTCATGCATTTTCTCTTTTCAGAGATTTGCAGAATTGTGAAATGGCATCGGAGTTCATTCATTTAGGTAGCCTTACCAAGAAAATGAAAATTGCGGACAGATTAGGATGTGCTATTGCGATAATACTTGGGAGCAATGAGATCCAGAATAATACGGTGACGGTGAAGTTTATGAATTCAAGCGATGCCGCAAACAAAACTAGAAGTATTAGATTAAGTGATATCATAAACTTTTTAAGGTGCAATTAATTGGATCAAAAAGAAGTGAAAATGCAGTATAACTCCGTGATACTATCAACTCTTGAGAGGTTGTCGCAATGGGCCTCTGGGCGGTCCATGTGGCCGTTATCTTGTGGATTATCGTGTTGTGCTATAGAAATGATGCATGCGGCGGCGAGTAGGGTCGATTTGGACAGATTTGGTTGTCTGTTCAGAGCTAGCCCGAAACAGGCCGATTTGATGATCGTTGCTGGAACCTTAACAAAAAAGATGTTACCGCAAATTATAACACTGTACGAGCAGATGCTGTTTCCAAAGTACGTAATCGCGATGGGGAGTTGCGCGATCAGTGGTGGGCTTTATGCTGAGTCTGACACGGTAGTTCCTGGAATTAACAGCGTAATGCCAGTCGATGCCGAAGTTTGTGGCTGCCCACCAGCACCAGAGGATTTAGCTAGGGTGATTTTGGGGCTTCAGAAGAATAAGTCTGGGAGTATACCAAAAATTTCAATGCAAAGGAAAGCGATAACTAGCGAGATTACCTGATATCTATCACATAAACTAACATTCTGAGAAACTTCTGGAGGGGGTATCCTTTTTTTGAAGGATATTGAATAATACACGAACAGGGTATAAGCCGACAATGCCACGATGATCAATAGCATAATGATTGAAACAGCGATATATGTCGATTTAGTAATAAAATAAAACGATACTATTTCAGTGATAAACCCGGGTGTACATGGCATATCGATTAGAGAAATAAATACGAAAAATAGAAGAATATTCAGACCACGAAATCGCTGACCAGAACTAGATATAGTAGAAATTGATCTTGTTTTAAATAAATTTTCCATGATATCTGCTGTAAAAAATATGATAGTTGATATGAATCCGTGTTGCAGCGTTGAAAAAATGAAGTAATTTTTATTAGTTTCACTTAGAAATAGAAATATTATAAAATATATATCCATATGAATTATCGAAAAGTAAGCAAAGAATCGTTTGATATCATCCTGAAACATAATACTTATTACTGCGATGAATATACTTATAATTGAGATTATAAGGAAAACATCTTGGTATTGAGCAATGTATTCTGAAAAGATTGGGTTTATAAATCTAATTAAAATGAGAGTACTAAATTTTAGAATGATTGATGATAGAAGGACTGAACATACTACATTAGTTTTTGTATGTGTCGTAGGAAGCCAGTTACACAGTGGCCAAATTGGCAATTTGATACAGGTACCGATCATTAATAACCAAAATATAGCTTCGTTTTTGACACCAATTTTATAAATTTCCAGTAGATTTGATGATTTAGTTTCGAGATATATCATAATGATGGCAACAAGAATTAACATAGCACTAAACATGCTATACGCAAGATATAGCAAAACGTAGTTAGATTTCGTATTGTCCCATGATAGTATCATTGAGTATATCGGAATAAGTGTTGCTTCCATACAAAAGAATAGTAAAAACATATCGGATGAGTAGAAGGCCCCAATCGTAAAGGCCTCAAAAAGTAAGAGTGATATAAAAAAGCTTTTAGTATTTCTGATTTCTCGTTTCTGGAGCCACATTGTTGATAAGAAACATATTGAACTTACGCAGGAGGCGAATAGTATCGAATAGTCATCTACATTTGTCGAATATTTTACTGGAAGTTTGTCTATAAAATTAGTAATGACATTATATGTTACAATTTTGGAGAGGTTCGGGATGAGCAGCTGGAGGATGGCAAACATGAGCGTAAAAAACGTTATCCATAAGGACACCGATTTTACGTTATTGACGTTATTTTTATCGACGCGCGCGACGAATAATGTTCCCAGTAGCGGAAGCAGTATGGTAACATATGAAATCGGAACGGAGAGCATTATTTCTGCCTTATAAGAACCGATACCAAGTTTATGGCAATCCCAACAATAATCCATCCGATGTGAGATGAGGCTGATTCGATGTGCCGTCGAGACAGGAATAATTGGATTCCTCGCAGTAATTTAAACAAAACTTTTTGCAGGGTATCGAAAAGTTTTTGATTGTAACTTACAATTGTAGTAGCAGTGGATATCGATGCATTTTTAATAAAATTTCGAAGCCGATAACTTATTCCCTTTTTTCTGAAAAGTTCGTAAAGTAATTTTGTTGAAATTACGCCAATTCTGGTTTTGGGATATTTCGTTAGTGTATAGATTGGGATAACCGCGATTAGTATTTGGATCAATCCTGAGATATTTTTCACGAGGTAGTCAAGAAAATTCCTCGAACGGGCTACCATTTCATCGAATTCGAAGTGTAATTCTCCCCATTCATACATACTCCATGCTGTGAAAGATTCGAAGACGGCAATCCCAATTAGCAACCAAACTGGGGAGGTGGAATATGAGTTAATTTTAGAGGCATATGCCAGGGTTTTATCATCGGCCCTAGGACTACCGTATAGTGAGATGAGGATTAATCTAAAAATGGCCGAGATGGATAGGATATTTATTAGATCATTTGCTAGGATTAATGGTATATTCCCATAAAGCTGGAGCGCCCCAGTGAGCGAAGTTTTTGCAAAAAATCCAATACAAAACGGAAATCCTGTAGCCGCTAGGAAGGATATCCAAACGATGTCGCTTATCTTTGTAATAAATCTGCTTAATCCACCCATTTTTAGGATATTTCGTTCTCCGGACATTGATGCCATAACATATAAAAAACTCAGGAACAGTATGGATTTAAAAAGTGCGTGGCATATGAAATATAAAATTGCGACAGAAATATTACCGATTCCGCAAACGACAAACATGAGCCCGACTGACGAACTGGTGAGGCATGCCATGATTTTCTTTATGTTATTATGTGATAGAGCGCTAAATCCCATCCATAGCGCTGTCACAATACCGGTATAAATCATCATCTTCTTTATATCTGGGAATTTATCAAAAATGAAAAAGCACTTCGTAACAAAAATTACTCCGATCCCAACGATCGTTGCGGTATGCATTAAAATTGATACGAAAGTATCGGCCTTAACGGTATCGAATAACCAGCGCGAAAATGGTAGTTGAGCGCCTTTACATAGACAAGAAATGGCTAATAGAATGGCCGGAACGAATAAGGCCGTATAATTAGGTGAGCAGCAGAAGTTTTTTATATCAATAAATTCGAAACTTCCAACCTTCAAACCAATTATACAGACTGCGACGAAAAACAAAAGACTAGCGAATTTACTGAACAGTAAAACACTTATCGATTCTTTTTCAGCATTATTTTCAACCCCGACCAAAATTGCCGAAATGATACCAAGGACTTCAGTACCAACAAAAAATTGAAAAATATTGCTCGACAAAATCGTTATTCCCATAAAGAATGCAAATATATTTAAAGTACTCAATTTGTAGATAAGTTTTCTATCATTTGGAAATAGATGTGTTGAGAGATGTAAACATAATAGAATGGTGCATACGATTGAGCACAACATCAACCCGACCGTGCTAGGAGTCAGCGAAAAACGTCAATGAAGGCTATCGAGTTTGAACCAAGTTACTGAGAATGCATCATTCGGGGAAAATCCGCACAGGCTGAATGTAATTAATGCACAAAGCACCCCTAATTTCGGAATTCGATCTGATCCCAATAATCCAAGTATCCCAGAAACGAGTAGAGAAAGGAGCGGAATTGACGTAAAAAACATCCTGTTTTTACCGTATTAATGCAACGTTGTATATAATCATGAAAATGATGCTAAATGTAAGACAGCCCAAAATCACGGAGACCAATATTATAATGTGTTCTGAACTAACAGGTTGATTTACTGGAAAATGCGCAAAATTTACGATACTAGCACAAACGGCGATCTCAATGGATATGAAAGTCTTTAAGAGGTCGTTTTGTCTAAAGGCACCGACTAGGCCGATACAGAAAAGAAGACAACTTAATAGGATGAAAGAATCGGTTTCGAACATTTCAAACCGAAGGTAACGTATTACATAGCAGTATTATATAATAAATTCAGAGTGCCAGGATGGATTTTTTTATGTTCTATGTTATTGACAATACCGAGTTCGCAATGAAATAATAAGTCGATAATGGCGGGTGTAGCTCAGTCGGTTAGAGCGCTAGATTGTGGCTCTAGAGGTCGTCGGTTCGATTCCGATCACTCGCCCCAGCCAATTACACAGTGCCGATTTGGCTCAGCTGGTAGAGCAACTGATTTGTAATCAGTAGGTCGGGGGTTCGAATCCCTCAATCGGCACCACTTTGATTTACTGACTCTGTATCATTACCGTGAATCACAATCGAATAAAAGCTGTAAGCGATTAACTAGCATAAAAGTATCTTTCGTACGCTCTTCGACATTTTTCCATTTCTTTAACATCAAGATTTTATAATCGTTCCTCATTTTTACTGTCCAATTTCCCTCTTTAAGCTCATCCGATTGAAAAAATTCAAATAGTTTTGAAGGATCTTTGCATTGATTCTTGTAAAAGGAGAATGTAAGACCACTGGCCCCTATATCAAGCTTATCGATATTAATCACTTTACAGGCGATCTGCATCTCTATAAGAGTGAATAGATTTTTAAGAGCTATTGGAGGTTTACCAAATTTCTCTGTAATTTCATCGTACATAGCATCGATTTCGGCCTTGTTAGTTAACCCGCCGATTCGCCTGTATAATATTAATCTCAGATCTTGGTCTTCAATATACGTTTCAGGGATTAATACGGATACCCCTAAATTGATTTGAGAATCATATTCTTCGTTCGGTTTAGTTTTTCCGGCCTTTACCATCAGGATCGCCTCCTTTAACATCGTCTGATACAGTTCGATTCCAACTTCTTTAATGAATCCGGACTGTTCTTCTCCGAGGATATTCCCGGATCCGCGCATATCCATATCGTGGCTGGCAAGAGTAAACCCAGCTCCTAGTTTATCTAGATTTTGCATCAATTCTAGTCTTTGCTGAGCGGCTAGAGATAAATCGCGATCTGTGGGCACAATGAAATGAGCGAATGATTGCCGATCAGCACGCCCTACTCTTCCACGTAACTGATACAATTGAGAAAGTCCGAAAAGATCAAACCGATAGATTAGGATTGTGTTTGCTAGTGGCACATCGAGTCCGGAATCAATGATATTCGTCGAAACCAGTATATCAACGTCTCGATTATAAAAATTCTCAACGATTTCTTCAAGATTCTGGGATTGTCCGTGTACTCGTTCAATTCTAGTTTTGGCAGGCAGAATTTCCCTCAAGAATTGGAAGACAAAATCCAGGTATTCGATTCTGGGCACAACAAAAAAAACTTGCCCTCCGCGTTTAAGTTCAAACTCGATGGCTGGCTTAATATCAGCTTCCTCGAATTCGCACACTTTAGTTTGAACTGGAAGACGTTTCACGGGAGGTGTCGTTATTAGGCTCAAATCCCGAATTCCGTTCATAGAGAGTTGAAGGGTTCTCGGAATTGGGGTAGCACTTAGTGTCAGGAAATGAACCTGACTAAAGCGACGCAGCTTTTCCTTTTGTCTTACTCCAAAGTGGTGTTCCTCATCGATGATAACTAATCCCAAATCTGAAAATTCAATTTTGGATGAAAGCAGAGTATGTGTTCCAATGACAATTTTAATTTTATTATTTTTTATTTGTGAAATGTTTCGATTAAAATCTGACTGAGTTAAAAACCTCGATAATTGACATATTTGAATTCCGAAATCGGCGAATCTTTTAGAGAAAGTTCGAAAATGCTGTGATACCAAAATTGTAGTCGGGGCAAGTAAAACGACTTGTTTTCCATTCGAGGCAGCAATAAACGCTGCCCTGAGAGCGATTTCGGTTTTCCCAAACCCAACATCTCCGCAAATCAATCGGTCCATCGGAATCGAGCTTTGCATATCAGCCAAAACATCCGAGATTGCAAGCAGTTGATCGTCCGTTTCGGTATGTCTAAATCCACTACAAAAATTGATATACTTCTCCTTATTTACTAAAAGTGGCTCAATAGTTAACAGTTTACGCTTAGCCTCTAGTTGTAAAAGATTGTTGGCGATGACCAGGAGTTTTTTCCGAATTTTATCACGGCGACTAGGCCAACGATTCCCCTTTAACGAATCCAAATCGACGTTAGCATCTTCTCTACCATAGCGAGAAATGAATGCGATATTCTCCACTGGTACATAAAGTCTATCATCATTTTTGAATATCAGTATCAGAAAATCGTGGTAAATACCCGATAATTCAATATTAACCAGCCCATCATAAATAGCAATTCCATGCCGCTCATGGATAACATAATCACCAACGGATAATTGAGAAAATTCTTTAAAAACGTCTGAAACGGACCTTTTTCGTGGTTGTCGACGTTCTGACAAGCTACTCTTATCCTCCAACCACGTTACATACTACACCCGTGTTCTGACATTCGCAAACAATCAAGGGAAATTAATTTTTGGCTTTCCCCTTCTCCTTCTCCTTCTCGTTTCCTGCGGGGAGGGTAACGGGAGCTGCGACCATCATTCTCGAATTGTTGCGAATGATGACAAATGGAATTGGACTCTTTTCTCCAATATCGACAAGAGACTGTATGATTTGTGCGAACTGACTAGCGCTATTGATGAGGATATTGTTTGCACTGATGATTACATCTCCAGGCAGGAAAAGTGGTTCGAACCACGAAAGCTCAAAAGTTTCCTCAGTTTTAGTTACGATTACCTTAGCCCCTGGCTGATACTCGTTCTTATACCTATCTGGAATATTAGCAACGGTAATTCCAAGAGATGGAATATCGGCCGTAGTTTTCTGATCTTTACCATTCTGCTCTGGAGCATCGGTCGCATCGAGAGAGCCGTTTTGCATGGCCTGTTCAAAATCACCGACCTTTACTGTTAATTCAACGGTTTCCCACTTCCCTTTGTCTTTGTGCCGCCAAACCTTTACTTTAGCAGATTTCCCGATTGGAGCTCCTGCAACTGAACTTTGAAGACCTTTATCTTTCGAAACTTTACAGTCATTAAATGCGATGATAATATCTCCGGCCACAATACCTGCTTTGTCGGCTGGGCCGCCAGGAATTACCTTTGCAACGTGTGCTCCAAACACCTGCGACTGATCAGTACATTCTCCAGCTAATCCGACGCTTTTGGCTAAATTGAGACCAACCTTTTGGACTTCTATACCGATCCATCCCCTAAAGGTTCGTTTGTGTTGAATGAGTTGGTCGATTGTGATTTTTGCAATATTTGATGGGATAGCAAATCCGATTCCAATATTCCCACCATTCGGAGTGATTATAGCGTTGTTAATACCGATAACTTTACCGTGGATGTCGAGCAAACATCCACCAGAACTTCCCATTTTAATTGGAGTACTATGCTGAATAAAATCGTCAATCAAACTAAGCGAAGGCTTGGAAAGCGCGACATTTCGACCTTTGGAGGATATAATTCCGTTCGTAACCGTATTACCGAATCCAAACGGACTCCCAATGGCTACTACGAAATTACCCTCGGCGATATCGTCCGAATCTCCCCATGTTACGGGCTTCAATTTCTTCCGACCGATACTACTCACATTTAAGTTAACAGAAATAACGGCTATGTCAGTACGTGGATCACTAGCATGTATCTCAGCCGGAAGTTCCGTTTTGTCGGCCAGGGTTATGATTATTTTCTTTGCTTTTTCGACAACGTGATGATTTGTAGCGATATACATCTTCTCTTTGTTGATCTTAACTATAAAACCGGATCCGAGAGCCTGTACCTTCTTTGGTTTACTCTTTTTGTGTGGAAAATCGAAAAAATCCCTGAAAAAGTCGTTAAATGGTGACCCTCTAAATACGTCATTAATATCTGGCTGTTCATTCTCGATAAGCTGAACGACGGCGATGCTAACGACAGAATCTTTATTTTTCTTTACTATATCCTCAAATCCCTTTTCGAGATTTACGGTTATATCTGAAGTTGGTTTTTCTTCTGGCTTTGTCGGCGCTTCCTCGATTTTTTCCACTTTAGATTCATGAGAATCGGGGACCAAATCTTTCAGTGTATTTTGGGTTTTATCGTGCTCGATCTTTTTTTTATCAGCCTTCTTATCTAAGATATCTCCAAACTGAATGTGATACTCTCTTTTGAAAAGAGTCCACACCTCTGTAATGCCAACTACAAAAACGATAAGCAAGATCATCTTGATGGACTGGATGATCAACCTGAACATACCTATCTTCCTCCCATCTCTGTATCAAAAATTAGTAAGAACACAAATGATATGTATTATACCACAAAATTAACCCAAAAATTGTAAAAGTTTCAAAAATTGAGCTTAAAGAATTAAGCAATTTAGTTACCACTTTTCAAAAATATTATAGAATAGGGCACTGAAGGATAGATCATGTTTTTTAGATTACTAAAACGGTTATCTTTAAAGTCGCTGAGATAGCTGAGAAAAATTTTAAAGTAAACGTAAAATGGAATCGGCTGATAATATTCTGAGCTGATCGATTTATTAATACTCTTATAATACATGGAAGCAAATAAATCACAGTAACTATTATTAGATAAACATCGAAACGAAGACGAAAAACTATCCATCCATCCTGTGCTAAGTAAAATAATTCATAATCATCGAGAGGGGCTTCTCCCCGTTAGTCCCTCTCTTTCAACTCGTAGTAAATATTAACTATTATTAATCTTCCTTTTCATCTGTTTTCTTATCGTCGTCGTCCTTGTTACACTTTTTGGTTTCGTCCGTATCCGTAGTAGTCTTTTTCGTTTCGTCTGAATTGTCCTTATCTGCATCAACCTCTGTGACTTCTGGCTCTGGGTCAGCTTGGACCTGAAATGATAAGACTGCAGCTAGCATTAGAGCTAAAATACTTATCTTTGTTAACATTCTCGCTTCTCCTTAGAAAATAAGCTTTGGAGCAACTTTGAGCTCCACTTGTATGCCATTCTACTACCAATCTCTTAATTTTCTATTAATTTTTTTTCCACATTCGCTATAGAGATATTCCTCTTTTTCCTTCATATTCCAGTTATTATCTCGGTAAACCATTCTTCCACTGCGTAGTAAAAAATTGAAAATGATATTATCGTAAAAAACGCAAAATAAATAGTAATATTATGTTTTATTGTTTTATACTCCGTGACCCTAGGCTGGAAAATCTTGCTTATTGCCTTAGCCGTGTATACGACGCTCATTAATGAGTATATAATCGATACAATCAAAACTGCATAATGCCTCGTGTATATTTGTGCTTCTAATATTTGTAACTTTGCGAAAAAATTAACGAATGGAGGAATACCTATCATGGCAAACATTGATCCGGTGATGCAGCCTCCTAGTATCGGAGAATTATTCATTAATCCAGATAAGTCATTAAAGGTTACTATTTCACAGTACTTTTTGATATTAAAAAGTGCTGTAAAAAAACATAATGAAGCTAATGAGTAAGTAAAAACGTATAATATGGCGAATCTTAATTCAGAAATTTCATTCGCAATCGCAAAAACGGAAATGACGAATCCTGCATGTCCAACGGAAGAGTATGCCACGAATTTTTTGATTTTATTCTGGGAAATTGGCATGATGGCGCCGATTATCATTGATAAGACTGATACCAGTTCCAGGAATGTTTGTATTTGTGAGTGGTATCCGATCAATAGAAATTTGAAAAACCGTATAAATATGAAGAATACGAAAAATTTCCAGATGGTATCGAAAAACATAATAAGACTAAATGAAGCTTTTTCATATATATCGATCATCCAAGCGTGAAAGGGGGCTACTCCAACTTTAAAGAGCAGGGCGCTGATTACTAACGCTCCACCTACAACTGCTGAAAAACTCGTATCAAATTTGATTTTTAGAAATGAAAGGCTACCTGAACCTGAGTAATATAGGCTTATCCCATATAGTAATACAGCCGTCGCTGCATATGAGGCCAATAGAAATCTTACTACCCATATCCTCGAATTATTCTTATCCGAATTTATTAACATGAGAAAGCATACGGAAAATGTATATAATTCGAGACCTAATATGAGAGGTAAAAAGTGATTAGCCGAAAGACATATGATTATCGAGTTAATGATACCGAATAGGAAAATATATATGTAGCTCGGTAACGTTTTATAAATATTGGTGAGTATTACGATTGAAAAAATTACTACCGAACATGACATTAATATTAATTTTAGATTCAGTAATCCAGAATTATAAGTAGTAAATAACGGGCTCGAAAAACTCTTGCTAATGGTACTGTGAGAAAGCGTGACAATAATGTACAGTACTGACACGATTAAAGAAAGTTTCGGAAAAAGCCTTTTAGCCCGCTCTTCGCTGAAAAACAATCTTCCAATAAATAACATGAGCAGGGCCGCAACTGTTAACAGATCCGAGAATGAGAGTATTAATCCAGAAAAGGTATGCAAATCGCTAGGATCCAATCGAAATTTTATCAATCAGAAATTTGTAAAGATTGTCCACCAATTCTATCGGTTTCACACGTATCTTAAATTCATCCATGATATTCGTCGCCATTTTTACTGGAGAATTTTGAAGATTGATGCCAACTCCAACGATCGCATAAGGATAAAAAACTTCTACTAAAATACCAGCAACTTTTTTCCCGCAGCTTCCGCCAGCAAAACGAATGTCCGATCCAGGCGGAGGATTTACCAGTATATCATTCGGTAATTTTGTTGTAATCCGGATACAAGCATCGGGACCGGCAATGGTAATCAGTATATCCCGTACGGCTGAAACTGAGGCGGCGGTAATGAGGGGGGCTTGATTCTCTCTAACTCCCAATTCCTCGATATTAATAATGTAGCTACAATGGAAGTTTCCTAACGTAGAAATCCAGACCTTTTTATTTAATCTTCCGCGTCCGTCCGTTTGGGTATCTGCCAAAATCGCTGTCTCTCCAATTTTATTTCTAGCGTAGCATTTGTAGACTAAAGCGATTGCATAATCATTTGTACTATCAAGCTTATCGAAGTGTAAA
>JAISFY010000022.1 GCA_031263345.1 Holosporales bacterium
GATGAGCCGGATCCAGATAAGCCACTATATCATCGAGTAACAAAATCAGGTGTCGCGAATCCTTCTTCAGGCGACTGGCAACAAACGACAAAAATACCCCATTTACCAACATTTTCTGCTCGCCGGCCGAACACATGGACGCATCCATACTCTTGGCTACATAAAACACTCGCCAATCACTCCTATTCGGCCCAAAGGTCGTCATTCCGGAAAACCCGTCCCTTTCTCTTCTATCGCGAAGCTCCTTTTCGTAGCATTCAATTTTTGCTGAGTTATCAGCATAAAGTATACTATTTTCGACGAGACCTGTCATTTCATTTTTGAATGCCGGGAAGCCATCGTCTATTTGGTTTATCTCAAGTTCTCTTACAGTTTTCGTTCTTTCGCTTGCAATTTTAATACCCAATTTTGCGATCTGATTCTCGAGTATCTCAAGCCATTTTTTGATATCTTCTTTTTCATTATCATTGATATAATTTTTTAAAATCTTAAGCCTATCCTTTGTTAATTTTTCGTAGTGTCGAATATTTTTTATGTGTTCTGTGTGGTTTACTGAGCAAAGCATATCAATAAAATCTCTCCGGACAGAAGGAGCCTGTAGAAACAGTCTATCCATTTCGTACGTTAACCACAGGATGTAATAATTTTTTGAGAATTCTGCTAGATTTCTACAGGTGGTATCATCAATTTTATAAGTTTTTCTTCCGGTAACTCTGTTGTATACTGTCGAAAAAGAACAAATCTGTGTATCTAGTGTGATTAACCAGTAATCGTGCCCCTTATTCGAAAGTAATCTATTTATCATTTCATCGTGCTTTGCTTTCCTGAGGCCTCCAAATTCAGAGAACAGCGAGATAGATTCCAAGATATTCGTTTTACCTTCGCCATTATCCCCATATAAAACGATAATATTAGATGACATATTTGAGATGATTAATCTAGCATCTACGTAATTTCTGAAATTATTGATTCGGATACGGTTGATCATCACTATTATTTGTAAGCAATTTTGCTTTCTTCGCAGTAAAAAAGATGGAAATGATATAGGCTACCGTAATAATGCACAGAGCCTTCCATGTATAGGCGAAGGTTATACAAGCAGATGCGACAATACATAGTAAGAATATTGTATAATGCTCACGTTTTATATGAAATTTCTTAATGGATAAGGTTGGAATTCTAGAAATACAAAGGACTCCTGACGCGACTACGCTCAATACCGATATGTATTCATTTACAAAAATTTCAACACCATTGAAGGCGTTATGTAGGCTAATGGGAAACATGGACAGGACGGCCCCAGCTGGAGCCGGTACTCCTATGAAAAATTTCCCATTGTGGGGATTTTTTATATTTTCAATATCGTGAGTATTAAAACGAGCTAATCTTAGGCACATACAGATTACGAAAAAGACTGCCACTATCCAGCCAATTCTGTCCAGTTTCGACAAACTATAGCAATACATGACAATGGCTGGACACAACCCAAACACAGCAAAATCCGAAAGGGAATCGAGCTCAGCCCCAAATCGACTGCATGAGTTCAACATTCTAGCCAGTCTCCCATCGGTAGCATCCAAGCATGCGGCTACCAAGACGGACATAATCACGAATTCCCATTGATCGGTCATTGCAAAACGAACCTGTGTTAATCCGATGAATAGTGATGCCAAAGTGGTTAAGTTTGGCAAAATCTTTCCCATAGAAAGCTTTTTAAAAATTCTTTTCTTGCGACGTTTGCTCACCACTTTATTGATAATGAAAAAAACAAAGATACCCATACCTATCGAAGCATAACACAGTCATCGAACTTGATCCAATTTAGAGAGTTCCGTATCTTATGATACCCTAATCATTTCTAAAGGATTTATCTGTTAGCATTTCTGAGGATACCTGAGATAATTTAGGTTTTCAAGTTCGTAATTAGAATTACTAGGTTGTGGAGGATTATTACGACAATGAAAGTGTTGACTATTTGTTCATTAATTATTATGGCAATGGGGTGTGCCACATTAACTTCTGCAACTGATCCCGTAGAGGAGCATATCTATATGTCAGGACATACAACCTTTAAGGCAAAGGTTCAGGGTGCAATGACACAAGTGGAACCTGAAGATAATGATGATCCTCTATTTGCAGTTAATTATTATAAAATTCAGTGGATCCTAAAGGCCGGAGGGGTAGGCCTAGGCATAGGAGGGCTCGTGGGAGCTTACCAATATTGGACAATCTTACAAGCAACTATGAATCCATTTAATTTCATAAAATGTCTTAAGAGCGCTGCTCCTTTAGCAGCGGTGACAGGTGCTTTAGGGGCCGGATATGGCTATGTGATCTCTGAGTTAGGATACCTGAGATAATTTAGGTTTCCAAGTGCGTAAATTAGAATTACTAGGTTGTGGAGGATTATTACGACAATGAAAGTGTTGACTATTTGTTCATTAATTATTATGGCAATGGGGTGTATCACATTAACTTTTGCAACTGATCCCGTAGAGGAGCATATCTATATGTCAGGACATACAACCTTTAAGGCAAAGGTTCAGGGTGCAATGACACAAGTGGAACCTGAAGATAATGATGATCCTCTATTTGTAACTGATTCTTATAGAATTAAATTGGCCCTAAAGGCCGGAGGGATATACCTAGTCATAGGAGGGCTCGTGGGAGCTTACCAATATTGGGCAGCTTTGCAAGCAACTATGCATCCATTTAATATCATAAAATGTTTTAAGAGCGCTGCTCCTTTAGCAGTGGTGACAGGTGCTTTAGGGGCCAGATATGTCTATATGGCCATTAAGGACAATGACTACTAAACTGCCTTAAGAGCGCGGCTCCTTGTGGGGGTATTAGCGGCGATTGAATCAAAAAAAAAGAGGATGATCCCACTACTACATGACATAGAATCATTGTCGGATTATTCTCTTCAACATGATCATGTCTTGAAAGGCGAGGGATTTTTGACTCGGGGAGCGGAGTAAATACGACGGATGAAAAGTCGCTATTACGTCGGCCCCCATGAGTTGGTATTTACTTCCTCGTAATCTCGAAACACCTTCTGTCGTCTCGAGAAGGGTTTTGATCGCAACTCCTCCCAGGAGGACGATAATCCTGGGTTTTACGATCGAAATATGCTGTCTTACATAGGGCAAACATATCTGTATCTCTTCAGTGGATGGATTTCGGTTTCCGGGGGGGCGCCAGAATACTACGTTCGTGATATAAACCTCGCCCCTATGTAGACCCACCGATCTTAACATTTCATTTAACAATTTTCCGCTCTGGCCAACGAATGGCTTTCCCTGGGCATCTTCTTCTTGCCCTGGAGCCTCTCCGATGAACATGATCTGTGACTGAGGATTACCGTCAGAAAAGACTGTGTTCTTTGCCGCTTTTTTGAGGTGACAATCGATTAATGTAACTGAGCGTTGTAATTCCTCGAGAGTGGTGCCCATTTCGGGTGAGGCTGAGGCTTGGTGAGCATCTCGTCTTTTGGTATGATCATCTGATAAAAGGGCGGCTGATGGTATGATATGCTCTATCCCAAACGCTCTATACCATTCTATGACTTGCTTTGGAAGGGGCATTACCTTGATAATAGAGGGGCACGCAAACGCCAAGATTAACTTGACACTCAGAATAACCGGAAAAGATGAACTTGGCTATCATAAATTGCAGAGCGTCTTCGTTTTCCCGATCGATGTATTTGATACATTACTGATAGATACCGAAAAGGAGTTCGATGAATCCTCAGGATATATCCTTGGAGTGGATAGCGTTGATAATTCCGTCAGAAAAGCAGGTAAAATCCTGATGAACACTTTCCAAAGAAAATTGCCTTACATCGAGATCGAGAAAAGAATTCCGATTGGAAGTGGCCTGGGAGGCGGGTCGAGCGATGCCGCACGGTTTATTGAGATGGTCTTTAATATTTGGGATGTCTCAATTAAAGATAGAATACAATCTATTAAATTTTTCAATCCACTCGGCAGTGATACTATTATTTTTTTGTATCAATATTTGCAATATATGGACACCAACGCCCTCTTTATCGATGGGACTGGTATCGATGGTATCGTAAGGCCGATTTCAATACGAGAATTGAGGCATTGCTATATCGTTGTTGTGAACGATGGAACTTTCCTCTCAACCGAATGTGTTTACGATAATTTTACGGGGCCGTTTCAGCCTACCCTCGATATAACCATGTTCGATTTTAATTATTTGAAAGATTATCACAATTCTCTTCAGAAATCATCAATATCTCTCGTACCACAGATACAGAACGTACTCCTTTCTATTGAGGTAACAAATCCGTATTTTTTCGGTGTTTCAGGTTCTGGATCGAGCTGTTTCGGTCTGTACGATTCTCTCGAAAGGGCGAAGGGGGCGCTGAAATCTCTATCGATATACGGCTACCGCTTCTTGAAGATGTCTCGTATTTAGTTATTTCTAGTCAAATTTGACTCCTATTACATTACTCCCGCAATCGACGTGGAGAATTTCGCCTGTAATTCCAGATGACATTTCGTTCAATAAAAATGCACAGGCCTCTCCGATTTCATTCTGAGTAACGTTACGTCGCATTGGAGATCTCGTCCTCTCGTACTCCAAGATTTTTGAGAATTGGCTAACTCCAGATGAGGCAAGAGTTTTGATTGGGCCGGCTGAAACGGCGTTGACTCTTATCCCAAACTCTCCCAAATCCTCGGCAAGATACTTGACGCTCGTTTCGAGAGCTGCCTTGGCCAGCGCCATGACGTTATAGTTTGGAACGACCTTCTCAGCTCCGTAATACGTGAGAGTAACGATACTGCCCCCATGCGTCATTAGTTTTCTGGCGTTTCTACAAACTTCAGTGAATGAGTAGCAGGAAATATTCATTGCATTTAAGAAATTATTCCTGGATGTATCGTAATACTTGCCACATAATTCATTTTTATCTGAAAAAGCGAGCGAATGAACTATAAAATCTAATTTCTTACCGTCCGACAAAATTTTGTCGAATAATCTATCGATATCACCATCCTTGGAAACATCGCACAATAATACTTCATGAGTATTAAAATTCGAAATAAGATCTGTAATCTTATTTTTGAAGTATTCTGTTTGCGATGTGAAAATCAGTTCGGCATTACGCTTCCTCAGAGATTCCGATATACCGTACGCGATGGAAAACTTATTGGCAAGGCCCATGACCAATCCAACTTTTCCCTTCATCGACACAAAAAAACTCCCTAAACCCCCATAATCGCTGTATTGTATACTAAATCAACTTGAAAGATGTATCATTTTTCAACTGACTTAAATACAATCGAATATATGTCCCAAACGTAGCATCTGAAAAAAGAGTTGAAAGAGATCATAAGCGTCAGCAGGAAAAATCTTGCGAAGCGCATTTGGATAGAACACATCAGACCATACAAATTACATTTATGTAAGGCCTTCGGTTGTATGTTAGTCGTGGCAGCATCTACCGCGGCTTTCCCGTATTTTCTTAAGCCAGCATTCGATTTTATTTTTCAAAACCACAATAAAATTGATCTTATATTTTTCGGGATTTGCATTTTTGCCTCTTTTACCGTAAAGGGAGTAGCGTCGTATGGTGAATCCTTTATCATGACATATATCGGGCAGAAAATTGTCTTTGATATTCAGGAGAGACTCTTTAAACACCTAGTAACCGCAGATCTTAGTTTCTTTAACAATCATCACAGCGGTGATTTGCTATCGAGATTTTCGAATGATGTCTCCCTGATGAGGAATGCTGTATCGACAGCGATTTCTGGACTTGGTAAAGAACTTGTGACCTTCGTATTCCTGGTCGGGCTTATGATGTATAGAGATGCCATCCTAGCCCTCTTTGCCTGCATTCTTTTCCCATCGGCATTAGTCCCGATCATTCTGCTAGGGAAAAAAATGAAAAAAATTGTTACCCACACGCAAAATAATCTCGGATCATTTTCCAGTTATTTAACTCAGATATTTCAGGGGATTCGTATAGTTAAAGCTTACAACTCGGAGGAAATAGAAGTCTATAGAATTAAGCAAAAAATTACTGACCTCATGATTTCAATTGTACAATCGACTAAAATTAGAGCCTCGCTTCATCCAATTTCGGAATGCATCGCTGGAGTCGCGATTATTAGCGTTTTAATTTATGGCGGTATACAAGTCGTGGATGGAAACAAAACGATCGGAGATCTCATTTCATTCCTAGGAGCTCTGCTGATAGCCTACGAGCCAGTCCGGAGACTGACGCAGTTAAGCGCGAATGTACAAGAAGGATTAGTTGCTGCGTCAAGAATTTTTGATATAATCGATACGAAGCCATCGATTCGGAATTTCCCAAATCCTGTTCGTATTTCTGGTCCGATAAATTTTATTAGATTCGAAAACGTATCGTTCCAATACGATTCATTGCGTACGATTCTTGATGGCATTTCCTTCGAAGTAAAGAGAGGGCAAACGATCGCTTTCGTTGGAAAAAGTGGATCGGGGAAAAGTACGCTTTTAAACCTAATCCCAAGATTTCACGACGTCACGTCAGGGGGGATCCTAATTGATGGAATAGACATCAAAGAGCTAGATCTGATTGATGTAAGGCAGCAAATTGCCCTTGTCACTCAGGAAAATATCTTGTTCGATGCTTCATTCCATGACAACATAGCCTACGGTAACAAAGAAGCATCGGAGGCCGATGTCATTGCCGCAGCCAAATCTGCACTCGCCGATGATTTTATCCGAAAATCGGAACATGGGTATCATACTTTGATCGGAGAGAACGGTATTAGAATTTCGGGAGGCCAAAGGCAAAGAATAGCTATCGCGCGAGCCATGCTAAAAAATGCCCCAATTTTACTCCTGGATGAAGCCACCTCCTCACTAGATGCCGATTCGGAAAAATCGGTACAAACTGCCCTCGATACTCTCATGCAAAACAGAACGACCATAATTGTAGCTCATAGACTCTTTAGCGTCACTAATGTTGATGTCATATACGTCATAGAGGAAGGTACGATCAAGGAGTCGGGAACTCACAGTCAACTTCTGGCGAGTAACGGAATCTATTCATCCCTGTGGCGAGCCCAGAATGGCTTTCAGTCGATACCGAGCGAGACGTTCTGCTACTGCTGAATTGGATTATATCATCGTGACTTCGAACTGAGATCTTTTTGTTTTTACAGGGTATTCTTTGAGATCCATTTGTGGTACCATTCATGCCCATGCTTATTTATTGGCTCGTGGGTACTTCCTCCGGGTTAGTCCGGGTTCCTTTGGATGTTTAAGTTATTCTTCCCTATTATAGGTTCATTTTTCGATCCATTAGTCGTTTTTGCAACAGGGTTGTTTGGTGGTTTTCTATCTGGTTTTTTGGGAATTGGGAGCGGTGTGATTATTACTCCGGTACTCATCGAATTTGGAATTCATCCACTGTTGGCGGTTTCTAATCAACTCTGCCACGCAATCGGAGTAAACATGACTAATTTTTTGATGTATAAACGGAAGCAAGATGTTGATTTTCACTTAGCCTCTTATATTTTGCTTGGCAGTATTCTCGGGACGGCGTGTGCGTGGCTTATTCTGATGAAGATTGGGAGATCTCCTGAAAATACCACCAAGGTGTTCGCGATCGTTTATACGATGGTTCTTATCATTTTGGGGATAACGATCTTCGTCCAAAGCGTAAAGGCCTGGCACGATAGGATAGGAAGAAAATACACTTATGGTGTCATGATGAGACGCTGGATGTTATACCTACCTTGCCATAAGATTTTTGTGAGATCAAGGACTGAAATGAGTGTTACAATTCCCATATTCGTTGGATTTGTGACAGGAATCCTGGTTTCTTCTTTAGGCGGAGGAGAGAACCTTTTAATGGCCCCAGTCATAACCTATCTGATCGGAAGAGTCAGCTCAGTCGTAAACGGAACGACGGCCCTTGCGGGCTGTGCGACGACCGGAATGGTCGCTATCATCTATGCGTGTAGTAACTATTGCTGCGATGTCAAGTTCGTTATGATCCTTTTTGCTGGGGCTACATTCGGCTCTTGGCTCGGAGTGGGATTGTCATACAATATTCGCAGATATTACGTTAATATGTTAGCATCTGTCGCAATTTTCCTCATGGCTTCGAGGCAGATCTTTAAACTGATAAACGACTCCATACCCACAGTGACATTGAAAAAAATTGATATTTCTGGATCATTACTTTCCAGGATTGCACACGATATGCCGTTATTGTACACATTTTTATGTATATTCCTTGTAACGATTACTGCTCTAATTGCAGAAAAGATATTGCGCTGGATAACGAATGTACGTACCCGGTAGGAGGTCGCCAAAGTGGATAAGAAAATCAAAATTTTTGCCCTGCTTCTTGTGGGATGTATTTTTATCACGTATTGGAATAAAAACAACAAAGATCCAGAAAATGTTGTTTATGTTTATGGTTGGTATGGAATTATTCCACGTCATGTTATCGATGAGTTTGAGAAGACGACCGGGATTGAGGTTGTATACGACATATACGACAACAACGATACCCTCGAGGCTAAGTTACTTACAGCTAATAGCGGATATGATGTGGTTTTCCCATCATTTATTCCGTATGCCGTAAAGCAGTTAGCAATGGGGGCGTATTGCGCATTTGATCTTAAATTACTGCCAAATTTGAAGAATGTTTGCGGAATCGTGACAGAGAAATTTGAGCTAAATGGAGGGAATCTGAATTATCTGATTCCGTTATTCTGGGGAACGGTAGGAATCGTATACGAAAAAAGCGCAGTAGAGCAGGCCCTTCCTGGTGAAAAAATAGACTCCTATGAAGTTCTTTTTAATCCCTCAAAATTAAAAAAATTGTTCCAGTTTGGAGTAAGTTTTCCGGAAGAATACGTCGATATTTTTCCGCAATTGAATGCATATATGGGCAATAAATCGAAAATGTCAATTTCTGACGTTATAAAATATTGTCAATTCCTTTCTCGTGTACGACCGTATATTACTAAATTTTCCTCGACTACGGTTATAGCTGACCTACTCTCGGGTAATGTCTGTATCGCTATCGGGACATCTGATAATAGTTGGAGGGCCATAAGGAGAGCGCGGACCATTGGAAAGGAAATAGTGTATGTCGTTCCTAGAGGAGCAGGAGTATTATGGGTAGACTGTGTTGGTATTCCTCTAGGGTCTCCAAATTTTGAAAATGCACATAAATTTATAAATTTCCTACTCAGACCAGAGATTGCTGCGGAGATTACGAATCATTCTGGAGTATTAATTAATGTTCCCGAAGCTACAGAATTATTTAGAGAAGATATCACAAGTAATGATCAGGTTTGTCCAACTGATCCAGGCGTCTTAAGTGACCTGCACTTGGGGCAAGCTAGTATAAACGCAGAGGGCCTAGAATTTGAAAGGAAGGCAACGAAAGCGTGGTCTAGATACAAGATGAAAGCTTTTAACGAAGTGGAAGGGGGATAAAAGAACATGAAAAAGTTATCTAAATTACTTTTCACTTTTCTAGTTTTCGGGTATGCTTTTCTGTACATACCGCTCGTCTTTATAGTCGTTAGCGCCTTCAGTGACTCTGAGATCCCTGGGATTTGGACGCATTTTTCGTTGAAATGGTTTAAAATTGTCTTCGAAGATAAGAGTTTCTTAAAATCAGCACTTTCTAGTATAGAGATAGCTATTCTATCGGCATCAGGTTCGGTCTTACTCGGAATGATGGCTGCTTCCGCTACCTCTTCGGTTGAAAATTATATGTTTCGTAACTCGTTAAGGAAACTCGTAATAATTCCACTTGTTTTGCCGGAGATCGTCATTGGTTTTTCATTGTTACTGTTATTTATAGCGATGGAGAAAATGTTCGGATTTCCTAAGAGGGGGATGTTGACCGTGATGATTGGTCACGTTATGTTATCGATTACATACGTCTACAGGAATATAAAATCATATATAATCTCTGTTGATAGATCGATTTCGGATGCCGCTCAAGATCTTGGAGCAAGATCAATCCCCATTTTCCTTCACATAAAAGTTCCTATCTTTCTAAAACCGGCAGTATCTGGATGGTTATTAGCATTCACCTTATCACTTGATGATTTGGTGGTAGCAAGTTTTTTAACTGGACCAGGATCTACGACTCTGCCGCTTTTAATTTTCTCGAATATCAAAATTGGAATTACTCCAGCTATCAATGCATTTGCGACTCTTTTCATGGGGTTGGTAGCAGTATGTGTTATCTGTGGATTCTTTAAATCTAGAAAACGTAGGGATAGATAGGGAATGACCCCTGACTTGAAAACGAAAAAGCGAAAATTACTTATTGGAAATATCGAGGTAGAGGTAGCCGGTTTATCCATCGATTCCAGGTCTATAAAACCTGGAGAGGTTTTTTTTGCATTACAGGGGAATAAGGTTGATGGGCATCAATTCGTTTCTAAAGCCCTCGATAATGGAGCGATAGCAGCGGTTATCGAAGATATTGCCTATCACAAAGAATCCAGAACCATTTTAGTCGATAACGTCTTAAATACTCTTAAGGAATCGGGAATTTTTTTAAAAAATTCTGCTAATCCAAAATGTATGATAGGGATAACGGGAAGCGTTGGTAAGACGACCACCAAGGCCTGGCTCTCCAAGATTTTAAATTACTACCATAAATCTTTTACGACGATGAATAATTATAATACCATTTACGGTCTTCCGATTGCTCTTTCAAACATCGAAGATGAAACCGAATATTGTATTCTCGAGATGGGTACAAGCAGAGCAGGAGAGATATCGGATCTTTCCAGTTACTTATCGCCAGATATTGGAATCATTACTAACATCTTTGAGTCTCATATAGGGTATTTTAATAATAAATTAGAATTAGCAAAAGAAAAGATTTCGATTACTGATGGTATGCACGCCGGAAGTATTTTAATTTTCGATGGGGATTCAGAATTTGCCGAAACAATTAAAGCAGCAGCATTAGCAAAACAGATTCGAACGCTATCGGTAGGATTTTCCTCTAATTGCGATATAAGAATCATTTCTGGACAAAGGTCTGTCATTCGAACCACCCATAATGAGTATTCCTTCCAGTTATCGATTCATGGCAGGAAGTACGATTATATCGCTGGATGCGTGGTAGCCCTTCTCTTTGCTCTCGGTCTCGAAATAGAAAAATTTCTTGCATATTTCACGAAACTAAAACCACTCCCAGGAAGAGGTGAAATAATCACCTGTAACTACTACGATAAAAAGTTTACATTAATAGATGAGTCATATAACGCCAGCCCGGCAGCTATGCTCGCTGCAATTGATACATTCCTAGGTCAGTCTCACGCCCCCCCACTAGTAGCAATAATAGGTCAAATGAATGATCTCGGGAGATATGAAGAATATTACCATAAATTGGTGGCGGAAAGATTGGCCACATGTAATCTCAATTCATTTTTTTTCATTGGCCGACAGGAATTGTGGAAGATATATCCGAAAGCGATCTGCTATGAAGGTCTTAACGAAGGAATAATAAAGAATATCCTGGACCACATTCCGAAGGATGCATTGATATTGCTAAAGGGGTCGAATAGTATCCATCTCGGGGAAATACCAAATTATATTTTATCGTCCTCACATCGTTTAACCTCATCTCTAAGAAAGTAGGAAAATCAAAGTATGGAGAAAGTATTTTTAGACCCAGCAAGAAAGTATCTACTTAAAAAAAGATTTTTTACAGAAACTGTATTTGATTAAATAAAGAACAAATTAACTATAGATCATGCTAGATATAGACCTATCCATAATTTTCTTCTTAAAATTATAGGCGCCTCTAATAGCTTATCAGTTTTTACTTAAGAAGGCTTCTGCTGGGTTGGAAGCTCTCAATATATAAAACTAAGATTAAATAATCATCCCATTTGCAGTGGGCTAATAATATTCTTGTCAGAATACAGGGAAAGGTAGTAACATTACAGAATAAGTAGAAATAGAGAAGACGCACACATGATATTCACAACCCAACTTGGATTGATTTGTTGTCTATTTATCATAATCAATATTGGCCATGCTATGCACATGCCAGGGCTACCGGAATGGTTGCATCCCCCAGCCGCTGATGCTCGAGGGCAATCCAAAAGCACAACGGCCAAGCGCGTCCAATTTAATTTCTATGAGGATTCCTGCCTTATAGAGGTGGTAATGCAACATGGGCCAGAAGGATGGCGAAAGGTTGCCGAACATATGCCAGGGAGGACAGCTAGGCAGTGTCGCGACCGATGGAACAATTATCTTGATCCAGTCCCCAAATCACGCCCACTGCCCCAGGAAGTCGCAAATATAATAAAAACGGGGTTTAAGGAAAAGAAGACTTCCCAGGCCATAAGCAGAGAAGTATTCAATAAGCAGGGCATTTTCATCGCACCCAACATCATCGCCGGGAATCGGCAACAGTTCGAGCGTCCCGCGCCAAGACGCGAGATCGGCATGGTCCCCCCAGGTGCAATGAGGCCTCCCCCTCAGCCTTCTGCTTTGGATCCTCAACCAGGTGACCAATTGATTACGGATCTCAATCGGCAATGGGGCCT
>JAISFY010000063.1 GCA_031263345.1 Holosporales bacterium
AATTAAAGCGTATGATGAGATAATTAATTATATCTGTAATCGAATAGATCGATCGTATGTCTCGATGAACTATTGGGCACAACAAATTGATCAAATGATGAGCTCGAACCGCCGAGCAGTAATGCAAAAATTGAGATCCAGATTTAAAGATGCGGAATAATGAAACGAAGAACGCTGAAAAATTTTTCAGTACAGGTAGCCGATGGAATCTCAATCATAACGCCACTTTACTGGTATGACAATTGTGAAAATCAATAACCGCAATATACTATCGACGATACCATTAAGTAAGTACCTTTCAGGTAATATCCAGTCGACATTAAACAGTATCATATATAAAATGGGGCATAGTCGGTTTTGATTACCATATAGGCATCCCGCAAATCTCGGTAAACGCATTCATCAAAGATCTATTCAATAATCAACCACTTTATCAATATGTTGTATTATGGCTCACATCGACACATAGGAAATGGCAAAGTAACTAACCGCAGTATGCAAAACGAATTGAAAGGAGAAAATTACAGCATCGTGCTAAGCTTGGGGAGGATTACTAAAGAGACACATGGAAGTGAACTCTAGTATACACGATGCTGGAAGCTCTGCTGAACTTCGATTATGATACTAACACAAATTTAACCATTCGTAAACAATTAATCTCTACTGTTTTCGGTTTTTGGATCATCAAAATTTTTGTCGACCTAAGATATAAGCTGATAAATGATGCAAATTCAGCGCAAGAATGTGACTTTTATCAATTGGGAAATTTTTAGTAATTGTTAGGAAATTTATATTGCGCTGCTTCGGCAATGTGATGTTTTTGGATATCAGTAGATCCATCCATATCGGCTATCGTCCTGGCAACTCTGAGGATCTTATGGCACCCTCTCGCCGATATATTCGTACTTTGAACGATCTGCTGAAAGAGTATGCTCGTAGAGCTATCAAGCTTGGTTACCTCATTAAGGTACTTTCCGCGAGCCTTCCCATTCAGTTTGAAATCACTTACATCGTTACAGTCGGCCCGTTTAATTTGGATCTCTCTGGATAAGGTTACTCGTTTTCTTATAGTTTCTGAAGTCTCTCTATCTTCCTTTTCGAATAATTCGGAAACCTTGATGCTGTTGACAAAAATAATAATATCAAACCGATCTAATATCGGTCCTGAGATTCTATTTCGATATTCTATTGCGCATCTAGGAATCTTTTGGCACTGTTTTTGCATTACACCATAAAATCCGCATTTACATGGATTCATAGCGGCGACTAGTTGAATGTTAGCCGGGTATGTTATATGTTCCTTTGCCCTCGCGACCGTTATGTTGTTCGTCTCGAGAGGCTGCCTCAGAGCGTCGATCGTCTGTCTCTGAAATTCTGGCAGTTCATCCAAAAACAAAATTCCATTATGAGACAGAGATAATTCACCCGGCTTTGCTGAAGGGCCGCCACCTACAATCGAGATTAAAGAAGATGAGTGATGAGGATCGCGAAATGGAGGCAGGAGGATGAGCCCATTGTCTGGCGACATTCCAGCCAGACTATATATACAGGTCGTCTCGAGTGCTTCGGCTGGAGAGAGAGGCGGAAGAATCGATTTCATACGAGATGCAAGCATTGACTTTCCAGATCCCGGGCTTCCGATCATTAGAAGGTTGTGTCCTCCAGAGGCTGCAATCTCGAGAGCCCGTTTTGCGAAGGGTTGTCCATATACATCGGACATGTCACCCTCGTACTCCGGAATAGCTCGAAGGACATTAGAACCGACTTCGGTCTTGGGCACTTGGGAAATTCCGGAAAAATGATTGATTACGGATACGATATTAGAACAGGCGATGATTCCATCGTTCCCGCTCCAGGCTGCTTCTGCCTCACAGGCCTTCGGGCAAATTAAGGCCATATCATTTTCGTTGGCCAACATGGCCGCACAAATCGCTCCAGAAACGTAGCATAACCCGCCATCGAGCCCCAACTCTCCGATCGAAATTGTATTTTCAAACAGACTAATATCGATAGCCTCTATGGCGCCGAGGATGGCGAGGGCAATCGGCAGATCGTAATGAGATCCGCCCTTCGGGATATCAGCTGGAGCCATATTAACAATAACTTTTTTCGCTGGGAATCCGATACCGAGCTGATAAAAAGTCGATCGAATTCTTTCTTTTGCTTCTCCGACCGTTTTATCTGGTAACCCGACGATACAAAATGATACGATCCCAGGAGAAATTTGTGCTTCAACCGTGATTTCGCTTGGACGCATCCCGATAAAAGCTACCGTCTTTATCTTGGAAACCATCAAATGTAACGAAAAGGCATTCTCTCTGTATTATAATATTTATCAGTTAATCGCCAGTTAATACAGGATTTTAGCATAATGTTTTGGATTTGCTCTGGCGAATAGTTCCGGCATAAAATGGAGTAAATCCGCAATAACTCTCACTGAGGAAATCATCTACTTATTTAGGTGACTATGAAGAGATAACTGTTTTTGAAGGGGGGAGCAGATCGAGGAGATATGTTCGGAATTCTTATACACACTAAATATTTTTCTTGGCAAATCCCAGTTGTTGTGATAGGCTGTTAGCAGACTTAATTAGAGAGTGCCAAAAAAAACGAAGGCATTGCAATAAAATTAGATGGAGGACCCTGATTATGGCGAAAGTAATTGGAATCGATCTTGGAACAACCAATTCTTGTGTTGCGATAATCGATGGTAAAACCCAGAAGGTTATCGAAAATCTTGAAGGAGGCAGAACGACTCCATCGATGGTAGCCGTCCTAGAAAATGGAGAAAAAGTCGTTGGTCAGCCAGCAAAGAGGCAGGCCGTCACGAATCCTGAAAATACTCTGTTTGCTATTAAACGACTAGTCGGGAGAAAATTTGATGATCCCATGACTCAACGAGATATTGATCTCGTTCCTTATAATATCGTTAGATCATCTGCAGGTGATGCGTGGGTTAAGGTACGTGGAAAGGATTATAGCCCGAGTCAGATTAGTGCATTTATTCTACAAAAAATGAAGGAGATCGCAGAGGCTCATCTCGGAGATAAAGTAACTCAGGCCGTCATTACAGTTCCTGCTTATTTTAATGATTCTCAGCGTCAGGCAACTAAAGATGCCGGCAAAATTGCTGGTCTCGAAGTGTTGAGGATAATCAATGAACCTACGGCCGCCGCTCTAGCATACGGGCTCGATAAGAGAACGAGCGGAGCTATTGCCGTATATGACCTCGGTGGAGGTACCTTCGATGTATCCATCTTAGAAATTGGAGATGGCGTTTTCGAGGTTAAGGCGACCAATGGAGATACCTTCCTCGGTGGAGAGGATTTTGATGCGAGAATTATCGATTATATAATCTCCGAGTTCATGAAGGATACTGGTATCGATTTAAAGAAGGATAGCATGGCTCTGCAGAGATTAAAGGAAGCGGCCGAAAAGGCTAAAATAGAGCTATCATCATCGATGCAAACGGATATCAATTTACCATTTATAACAGCCGATGCTAGTGGGCCGAAACATCTTAATATCAGATTAACAAGAGCAAAATTCGAAGCCCTTGTCAGTGATTTAATCGAGAGGACGATTGAGCCGTGTAGAATTGCGTTAAAAGATGCTGGGCTTAGGACGAACGATATCCAGGATATCATCTTAGTAGGTGGGATGACTCGTATGCCGAAAGTCATCGAAAAAGTGAAAGAATTTTTCGGGAAGGATCCGAATCGTGGGGTTAATCCGGACGAAGTCGTTGCTGTCGGGGCAGCCATTCAGGGAGGAGTCTTGCAGGGAGACGTTAAAGATGTACTCCTTCTGGATGTGACTCCTCTTTCACTCGGGATCGAAACTCTCGGCGGAATATTTACGAGGCTTATCGAAAAGAATACCACGATCCCAACGAAGAAGAGCCAGGTATTTTCGACAGCCGAGAACAATCAAACGGCCGTGACGATTCGAGTTTTTCAGGGGGAACGGGAGCTGGCCGCGCAAAACAAGTTGTTGGGGCAGTTTGACTTGATTGGTCTGCCTCCGGCTCCTCGAGGAGTACCTCAGATTGAGGTTACTTTCGATATTGATGCAAACGGGATTGTCAATGTTTCGGCGAAAGATAAAGCTACCGGCAAGGAACAACAAATCAGGATCCAAGCCTCGGGAGGCCTCACCGATACTGAGATCCAGCAGATGTTAAAGGATGCCGAGGCCAACGCGGCCTCAGATCAGAAACGTAAGGAATTGATCGAGGCCATAAATCGTGCTGAATCTTTGATCAATTCGACGGAGAAGGGGCTAGTGGATTATGGAGATAAGATCACGGCCGATGATAAATCCAAAATAGAAGCAGACATCGTGTCCCTTAAAGATGCTTGTACAAAAGAAGATTTCGATGATATTCAGTCTAAAACCAATAACCTCGCTCAGTCTTCAATGAAAATCGGGGAGATGATGTATAATGATTCGCAGGCTCAACAATCCTCTGAAACCCCATCAAACAATGATTCCAAAGACGAAAAAATCATTGATGGAGATTATAAAAATCTGAATGAGTAGGCTGTCTTGAATGATTATGTCCCTAAATGATCACCCGAAGTGATATGATTCTTCGGGTGAGCGGTAGGCATCTTTTTATGACAGAGAGGTTGATCTATCTGAGATAAAGGTGGAGAAATGCATGTCGCTATTTTTTATCTCGATTTTGTGGGTTATTCTGTCTTAATATATTAGGTTGAAATTGATATAGTAAAATTCATTTATCAGATACTGAGGATACATTTGGTTATTTCAAGTAAACAAAAAGTATTGCTAATTGAAATCTTTATTTAATAAGGGTGCCCTTTGTGGTATAATGCCCAACATGTTGAGGTATATTAGGTTTTTTATGCAATGAGTTTGCGTAGATTGTTCAAAGGGGCTCTATTTACCGCTGAGCTCGTTGTAATGTGTTTTTTATTTTCTGGTCTGGCAGATTCTTTTTCGTTTTTTAAAAGCGAAAAGGATACGACAGAATCGGAATCTAATACCAAAGATCGTGCAAATGCCGATTCAGATAAATCCGTCGAAAAGCCCAATTTGAAAGGTGAAGATGGGAAAAAAAAGACGACAAAGGATGGGGGGCCTGGAGGTAAACATCCCGCTTCGAAAGATAAGGAGAAAGTTGTCGTCGAATTTAAAGATGGCTCTGTAATAACAGAGGGTGAGACGAAGGAAGAGATTAATAACGTTCCAGAGCAGTTAGCAGCCAGAATGTCTCTCGCTGATATCAGAAACATTGTCGCCTGGAGGATGGCGTGTAATAAGGTCCTCAAAGATGCGGCCAAAAAATCTGGAATTATGAACGATCCGAGTGTAAAAAAGGTCGTTGAAAGTAGAATTGATTCTGCGGCCGGTATTTTACTCCTCGATCAGTTAACGAATGAGGAAATGACGTTCGAGAAGGCAAAAGAACACTACTACGCTACGTGGGATAAGAATTTCAAGAATACAATGGAATTCGAATTAATCGCAATAACGACAACGGATCTTGCGGTAGTACAGAAACTGAAGAGAGAACGATTGGATGAGAAGGCTATGAAGGCCATGCTGGACGGGCATTCCGGTACGACGAAATACATGGTCCTGGACCGGAGGCCTCAGAGTATGTTCCCTCCAGAAATAGCTGCAGCCGTTTTGGCCGCAGAGAAGGGGACTATTATTGGCCCGTTCGAAACGAGGGGAACGTATATGTTGTTCTTCCTAAAGGAAAAAAGCCCAGCCAAGAGGCAGCCATTTACCATGGAATTCTATAACACCTATAAAGAAACGGCTCGCAGGGATATAATCAATCCGATTCTCGAGGGTTTGTACAAGAAATATGCTGTAAAGACGTTCGACGTTTCTGGTAATCCTGTCGATTTATTTAAAATCGGAGAAGATGATAATAAGGATGGGAAATCTGGTAAAGGTAAAAAGGGAAAGAAAAATCAGATCAATTTAACTCAGGTAAAGGATAGTACTGTACTGGCAGTCGTTACTAATGGAGGCAAAAAAGAAGACGTTACCGTCCACGATCTCAAGCAGTTTTTTATGGTAGATTCTTTAACCAGTGAGCCATTACGTGCAATGGCCGCGCAGTTTAATATTTCAAATGAAGATGTCGTTAAGCATGCGGCTAAGATTGTCATTGATGACAAGATCCTGAAATGGGAAGTAGAGGCTAGGAAATTTTATCAAGAGCCGGACGCTAAAGTAAAACTCAGTCGTATTAAGGATTTGGAAATTGCTCAGCAGCTCCTGATGAAGAATGCCAAGGCCACATCGGAGAGTACAAAGAGTGCTTACAATAAGTTTATTCAATCAATTCCAGAGGAAGATAAAAATGACAACGAAATAGCTATCAAATTAATTTTCTTCCCGACACATGAAGGTGCTTCGCAGGCTTTACAGTCAATATTGACTGGGGCAGAGAAGTTTGGCAACTTGTTTAAGACGGCGCTAGGTAGAAAGACAGCCATTGATCTTGGGTATGTTAAGAGAAGAGGAATGCCACCGGAGTTATGGAAATTAATCAAAAGTGGGGCGCCAGGAGCTTGCTGCAGAGAAGTCGTGGAAGTCAATGGACAGCAATTTGGAGTAAGAGACTGTCAGTTCGCAGTAATCTATGTGGCCGATAGAAGACCAGTCCTTTTACCATCTTTGGCTAACCCTCAGGATAAGAAATACTTCCAAGCGATGGCTGAGCGCGAAGCGGCAGTTAAATTCGTAAAGAAATTGGCATTAGCTGGAATTAGCTCTGTAAATGGACGCTCGGTCGAAAAGTGGTTTGTGAATCCGGAGTTTGTTGACCGAATAATCGCGATGATCATCGGTACACCAGGTTAAAACAAGGACGCTGGGGACGACGGAAAAGAAAAACGATAGTCTGGAGCGTGTATGAATCGAAACGCTATAAAATCTGTGCGTTTGCCACCAGTCGCTAAGAAATGGCTCAACGGTTCTGAGTTATCGGCTGGGTGGCCTGCTTTCTCTAGAGATTTGAAGATGAGTCGGCTCATTGCCAATCGGGGGAAACGGTTCATCGCATTCTTTGGAGGCAGCGGAATTCCGGCTGGATCATTCTATTACGAAAAGGCGGTCGAGTTGGCGACTGCGATTACCTCGGCTGGCGGTGTCGTATTGACGGGAGGTGGACCGGGTATCATGGAGGCCGGGAATCGCGGAGCCGGATTGGGAAAGGAGGGCTCATCGTATGGGCTACTCGTGAATACTATTCACAGAGAATTCTCTGGTTCTAATTCCTATATAGATCCTGAAAATAGGTTTGTTTTTGAAACGCTATCTGTAAGACTTTTGACCCTAATTTCGTGTAGCAGAGCTATAGTTTTTTTTCCAGGTGGCTTCGGGACATTCGAGGAATTGTTTTCTTTGTTGGTGAGGGAGAAGGTTGAGATGATGCAATCTTTACCCATATACCTATTCGGAAGTAAGTTTTGGAATGGACTATTAAAATGGCTCAAGGATACGGTTATACCGGAAAAGGTGATAGAGCCGGAGTGCTTAGAATTATTTAGCATAGAAGATGATCTTACAAAAATTGCGAATAACATAATCGAACATTGTTTACAGGAAAATTGAGGAAATTTTTTAATGTCGTCATTAAAGATAAATGAAGCCCTTTTCAATAAGCTCGCAGAGATCCTGAAGAAACATCAGTTAGGTGAAATAGAGTATCAGGATGGAACCTTTAAGGTAAGGATAGCTGCGCGAAGTACTATCGTCCAGCATGGAGATACTTCACCACAATCGGGAATGCAAACTGATTCGATCCCCCAACAGCAATCAAATTTACCAGTAGATTGGGCGAGGCATCAAGGAGCGCTGAAATCACCGATGGTTGGGATATGTTATCTTGCTCCGGAACCGGGATCTCAAAATTTCGTGGAAACTGGAAGTATGGTAAATGAAGGGCAGCCGATCCTTATCATTGAGGCCATGAAGGTAATGAATATTATTAAATCTCAAAGATCCGGCAAGGTTATTCATATCGCCGTAAAAAATGGAGAGCCTGTTGAATACGGACAGCTTCTGATAGTCATCGAGTAGCGAGGAGAAGCGTTCGTATGAATGATCTAGGCATCCTTAAGGTATTGATTTTATCGTCTCCTTTGATTTTCTTGCTATTATCATTGGCGCTTTTACCGCTCATCTGCCCTAAATTCTGGAATAAATATGAACTTTTAATTTTAACTTTTGTTTCGGTGGCATCGATTACATCATTTGCCTCGATATCGCAGAATACAGCCATTGCCTCCCTGGAAGGAGTCATTATACATGACTACATCCCGTTCATCATTACGCTGTTCGCGCTCTACGTTTTAAGTCATGGAATTGGGATTACAGTTCGATTTCGTCCAACAACAGCGGCGAATTTAGTATTCCTCGGCTGCGGGAGTATATTGTCATCTATAATTGGGACGACGGGAGCATCGATGTTATTACTACGTCCATTCCTGGAAATGAATAAGTCTAGGCAAAAATTAACGCATCTTATTATATTTTTTATATTTTTAATTTCAAATATAGGGGGGTTAATGACGCCACTTGGGGATCCGCCGTTGTTGATCGGCCATTTAAAGGGTATCGATTTTTTATGGGAAATTGAAAATCTCTATCCACACTGGTTGATGTACATGTCCCTCTGTCTAGCGGCTTTATATTTTATAGATAAAAGGAAATTGGCCACGGAAGGATGTTCGAGAGAATATGAAACGATCGAAGGACGGCCGATAGAGATTTCAGGGATGTTAAACATATTTATGATTTTAATGACGGTCGCTATACTATTCGTCGATGTGATCGACGTATTGCTACGCAGTATATTACTAACGGTGATTTGCATCATTTCGATAATTAATGGGAAGAGGTCTGGTAGACTCCTAGATTTAGGACCATTTCGCGAGGTTGCCGTGACATTCTTAGTAATATTCATCGTAATAACTCCAGTACTATATTCTCTCGAAGTAAATTCGAATGCGATTCACACGAAGATTGCTGAATGGAGCAATACAATTGACGAATCGACGATATACTTTATGATGTGTGGCCTCGCATCATCATTTTTAGATAACGCACCGTCATATCTCCTGTTTTTCAATATGGCTGGCGGAAATGTTCAAGAATTAATGACGACCTCATCTGGAATATTAAAGGCGATATCGGTGAGCGCGGTCGTTATGGGATCAATGACGTATATTGGCAATGCCCCGAATATGATGGTTACATCGATAGCTCAAAAAGCGGGAGTTAAGATGCCATCATTTATCGGGTATATGGGTTGGTCGTTGGCCATCATTCTTCCAATAAGTCTCGTGATAATGATCATTAATTAGCGTTCTTAGGTAAATTCCTGAAGATATAAGAAAGCATCGCCGCGGATCGAGATGCAGATGATTATGAATAATTTTATTGCAAGAATGATACATTCTGCATACAATATGTTCCCCTGGGCAAATTCTCAGGTCATAAACAGCCAAGAAAAGAGAGGAGAATTAGCGATGATCCCACACGACAGCCGAATCACTTCAACCCCAATTCCGAAATGCTTCCGAAAATTAGGAGCCGCAGTTAGCCTAGCCATAATGGGGTTTCCCATTGCCATGGCCGCAACCCTGCCCCAGACTCCTCCTGATTCGGAGAGAAGAATAGAACCCACTGCACTTCTACTCAGACATAATGTCGCCCCCATCGGAACCGTGGAGAATCCAGTCAAATGGAAATCCGAAGAGCCCATACCTCGAAGTGTGGTAATTGAAATACACTTGATACCAGAAGGAAATCCAAATTACAGACATCAAAGATTTCCCCCGAACAATCAGGCTTCGGCCGCATTTTTGCACGCTTGCACACTGCTGGGCATAGGGAGATTTGAATTTCTTAGTAAATTTCAGGGAAAAATAAGATCTCTGGAGGAAATAGAAACCATAGGTAATGGTAATGCCATCATGCTTGAGCTCCAATACGACCCCGACTCTAAGACCTATGTCTTCAAAAGATGTTTTAACAGTGGCTCAAAATCCACCAAAGCAATTGCAATACCCTTGCTGGACCCACTTAATAGGTGGGTTCTATTTATCCAAGACGAGCATGATCCCGGAGTTTTCCATCTACTTCATCCGCCCGGAATAATATTGGTAGAATTTCCATATCACCCGCAATACCATTTATTACAAAAAGATTCACCCGTTCTTGAAGAATGGGAAGAAATAATTCCGTACTACCCATTAATATAGATTCGTTTGTAGGCTTTGAGGAAAGCATTCATACGTTGAAATTTTTCGTCAGGAATGAGATAGTACATTGTGGTTCAAGTGGTAAGATAGTAACACAACCGCTTGTGCCATAATTTTGGCTGTTATTCACATACTTGAAAAATTTTTCCTACGAGACCCAACATTGATGTTTCCCATCAACAGCGAAGCCCATTTCCTCCTTTCTTTATACCAGGTAAATCCGTAGTTAGTTTTCAATGCCATCTTTGACATTGGCAGTGGCTAGCCGTAATGGCTTTTCAAATGTTCTACCGCATCGGAATGGTCTTTCGGGTTAATTTCGATTACTATTTTACCCCGATTCAACAGTACGATCCTGTCGGATATCTGCGCTAAAAAATCGAGATCATGAGATGCGATGACAATCGTAACTCCAAGTCTATTAACCCTCTCTAAAAGAGCTGCTACATCCTCGGTAGTAGCAACATCTAATCCGGAGGTCGGTTCATCACATAGTAATACGTCAGGATCTATCATCAAGCTCCTAGCCAGTGCAACTCTCTGTTTTTGTCCGCCCGATAATATTCTTGGGTATTCCGCTGCCTTTTCACCGATCCCCAAATCCTCAAGGATGGCCTGTGCCTTGGCTATACACTGCTTCTTGTCGATTCCGGCCTTTAATGCCGGAGCATATACCAAGTTTTGTAGTACTGTCATGTGCGGAAACAATTGAAAATCTTGAAATACGAAACCAATCCTGCAATCATAATCTATGGTTCCGCTGTCCGGTACTTCTAATCCCTGAATGCAGCGCAGCAGAGTGGATTTCCCGCCTCCGGACGCGCCAGCTAGCCCAACAATACTAGACGATCCTATATCTAAACTGACACTATCTAAGACATTAACTCCATTAAACGATTTACGGACGTTGCAAATTTTCAGCATATAATTTCAATCCTTCTACCTTTCTACCTATAAATTCTATCAGTAACACGAACAGGTAATAAATAAATGCAGCAATACTTAGTGGAATAAAATACTCATATTGTTCGGCCGCTATTACCTGCGACCTACGCATAACATCCATCCCGCCGATCGTCGCTACTAACGCCGTTTCCTTTAGTAAAGTCACGGTTTCATTAATAAATGTTGGAAAAATATTCATTACCACTTGTGGCAAGATAATATCTTTCCACATATGGAACGCCGGAATCCCAAGAGATCTGGATACCTCGAATTGCCCTTTCGGTAAACTTTCAATCCCTGCCCTTAAGATTTCCGAAACGTAAGCTGAGCTGTTGATTCCGAAGGCAATGATTCCTGTCAGAACTATCCCGAGTTTACATCCAAATATTTGGGGAACCGCAAAATAAAAGAAACTTAACTGCAGAATCACCGGAGTTCCCCTTACTACCGATACGATACAGTTAATAGCGGTTTTACATATACAACAGGCCCTAGCAACCGCAAACAGACCACCGACCACCAACCCGATGAAAATACTCCCAACGAGAAGCTCTAACGTCAAAACAATGCCAGATCCGATGAACAAAAAATCGGCTACGATCTTACTCACAAACGAGGTTCCACTTCTTTTTGATAGCAAGCAACTCTCCGCTCTCATCCAGCTCCCGAATCGCATCATCAAGCTGCTTTTTGAGAGAAGAACCTTTCTTTACGACCATAGCAGAACCGCCCTCATCGCTATCAGAAAGATCGGCTACTACAGTAAATACGAGTACTGAGTTTTCACTACAAAGTGTAGAGGCTATCGCTCCATCCACCAGCACCCCATCAACTCGTCCGGCCTTAATGAGCTCAACGGCCTGCACTACGTTATCGATGAGCATTATATTAGCCTGCCGCCTATTCTGCCTCATCCAACTTTCCTGGGTAGATCCTAACTGACATGCCACCTTTACATTCGCCATATCATCCGTGTTCAGTTTAACGTCATTCCTTTTGTGTACAAGCGCCATCACAGATCTGTAATACACAATGGAGAAATCATAATTCTTTTGTCGCTCTGCGGTCGGATTTAGAGATGCAATTCCTACATCGATAGTACCACTTCCTAGACCAGCAAATATTGATGAAAATTGCGCATCTTCAAATTTGGCTGTTTTTCCCAATTTTTTAGCTACAGCATTCGCCAAATCGATATCAAATCCGGATAAATTACCATCTTTATAAAACTCAAACGGTGGATAATCGGCGCTAGTCCCAAATATGATAATGGTATCATCTTTCCGCTCCTCGCATCCACATAGCATGAATGCGGCGACAATCATCAGTCTACGCAACAAGGTAAACACAGAGTAGATTCTTCCCTATTTTAACAAAACTACTCACTGGAGTATACAGCAACAGTAAACTACTAGCTAGAGATTTTCGCGTAAATAGTGTCTGAAATATAATTGTAATGAGATATTTTACAACTTTTTATGTGCATAAAATGTCCAGTATCACCAAACGAATATGGACAGAGCGCAGCATGTCAGCCGTCAATTTTTAGTGTCTTAAAGATCCGTATCGAATACAATATGGACATGGATGTGTACCCGTAGCTCAGCTGGATAGAGCGTTG
>JAISFY010000005.1 GCA_031263345.1 Holosporales bacterium
CATGCGAAGCATTTTTTGAAAAGGCCTGTTGGTGTTACGCAAGTTGTGAAACAAGTGCATTCCTACGCCCGCAGATAATCCTCGAAACCCTCAGGGACCAACGGCTCTAAGCTATCCCATGAAATTCCCAGAAGGTATGATTTCACAGGATTTGGTCGGGAAGAGCGGATTCGAACCGCCGACCCCTATCCCCCCAGAATAGTGCGCTACCAGGCTGCGCTACTTCCCGATACAATCCATTTCATTTTATCTGAAATCAGCGTCTAAAGTCATCAGATTTTTTTATCAATAAGGATTTCGATTTAAAACTAACACCTCAGTAATTTATACAAATTTATCGTTTTGAAATGGCCTTAAGGTCCAATTATATTCAGATATAACAAATTTACTAGAATCTCACTGAAAAAGAATGTATTTCTTGCCTCTGGCAGGATTCCGGGTATATCTTCTTTTATGAGTGTGTTTGCTTGCTACTGCTTTTCCCATCCTCAAAATCGATATGAACGTTAAATGCCCATACTGCGGATGCAGTTATAAGATAAAGCTGGATATGCTAAAAAACCCGATCGGGAATGAACGGTTAGGGTATGGCTGGTGGCTAAGGTGTTTTAAATGTCAAAAGAAGTGGTGGCTTAAAAAATCTAGTATTTCCATCGAATTGGAAAAATCTATTAAAGCGAACAAATCCGAACAGATCGCGAAAATATCCAGATTAAGCGGTAAGAGGAAGCATTTTATTGCAAAGGCGGGTTCTTTAAGAGTCATCAGTTGTGTCTTATTGTGTATCGCTATACTCGCAGTAATGGGTATATTTTATCATAAAGATGTTTTTACGGAGTATCTGATCGATAGAGCAAGACGGCTGTCAAAAAACACCCGCAAAAATATTACGATGAGTGACGTACGGTACAATATTTCAAAAACGGACGACGATGAAAGTGCCAAGATTTTCGTAACCGGAGTTATTAAAAACGATGATAATTTCGTTGCTAGGATACAGGGAATAAAAATTTCGATATTCGATGGTAAAAATGAGATAAAATCATGGGATGCGCCACTTCGATGCGATTACATAGTGCCTAAAGATAGTTTGAGTTTTTCAACCGAAACTACCATCGATAAGGTACCAGATGATATCAGGGTAGAGGTATCGATTTTTTGATGAAAAGTTGGAAAGAAATCGCTGTACTGGGCTGTGTTTCCTTTTTTGGAACCGGGTTGATTTCTAAGAGGATGCCTGGAACTATCGGTTCATTTTTTGCTAGTATTTCATTGATTTTTATTCAATCAGAATTAATTCCTTACTTTTTTATTATTTTTTTTGCACTGGGTTTGTACTGTTGTTTTTCATTTTTTAAACAAAAAAATATAAATTCTATTGATAAAGATCCAGGATTTATTGTTATAGATGAGGTATGCGGAATTTATTGTTGTGGCATATTTCTTGCAATCGGGAATTATGTATCTCTCATCGATTTTGCTATAAGTTTCGTTCTGTTTAGGCTTTTCGATATCTTGAAGCCATGGCCTATAAGACAGGTCGAACAGTGCCTCAAAAGGGGTAAACCCTTCTTTAGGATAAATACCTCCAGAGTACATTTCAAAGGGATATACAAGGCTCAGAATCGTAATGTGAATGATAAATTGGCGATAGTAGGAATTATGATTGATGACATCATGGCGGCCGTTTATGCAATACTTGTTCATGCCGTATATATCTATTTAATATCTATTTAAATGTTGACGATCAGATGGAAAAGATTAACATGTATTCCAGTATTTCCTTTTGTAATCGTCCTTTTCATTCAAATACTCGCTTTGGTTTTACTACACTCTATGAGTTCCGGCCATTTCTCCTCGTTGTGTCTTCGACACATCTTTAGAATTGGTATTGGAATTATTGTAATGTTCTCAATGGTAATTATTAGTCCCAATTTCTGGAAAAGGCATGCGTATTGGCTATACTTATTATGTCTTCTGATGTTAATTATCGTATCGATCATCGGGAAGATTTCGATGGGGGCGCAGAGATGGCTGGATTTTTATTTCTTCAATTTTCAGCCATCAGAATTGATGAGAGTAATGTTAATTATTATCCTAGCAAAGTATTTTTCGTTTTTTTCGATACAAAATACTCAAAGAACATCGTCTTTAATAGTTCCGATACTACTCACTGCTATCCCGATGCTATTCGTCCTAATGCAGCCAGATCTCGGGACGGCTACGCTTCTATTCTTAGTAAGTGCATCCATTTTTTTTGTTTGCGGAGTACAACTTTGGAAGTTCGTCGTTGTTATGTTAGCTTGTATCGGGTTGGCTCCCATTCTATGGAATTTTTTGCATGAATATCAAAAAAATAGAATTCTAATGTTTTTATCGCCTGAGATAGATCCAAATGGAGCCGGATACCACATTATCCAGTCCAAAATAGCGCTCGGCTCTGGAGGGCTTTGGGGAAAGGGATTGATGAACGGAACACAATGTCAATTGGACTTTTTGCCCGAAAAGCAGACAGATTTTATGTTCGCAGCATTGGGCGAAGAACTCGGATTTATAGGTTGTCTGTTGCTGATTTTTTTATACTTTCTATTACTTGCTTACAATGTGTATGTATTCTTGAGAGAACATAGTAAATTTAATCAAATCTTAGTTTTTGGACTAAATGCAATGTTATTTTTTTATATTTTCATTAATATAGCTATGGTGTGTGGGCTATTACCGGTTGTCGGTATTCCACTTCCTTTTTTCTCGTATGGAGGGAGTGCATTAAGCGTATTGATGGCCTGTCAAGGGCTAATTTTTTCGATCGATATCGAACAGAAAAATGGCCGACATTCCTATCTGGGTTAATTGATCAGGGCCTACGCATGAGAAATTGAAGAGAGCAAAATTTATGCTATAAATAGTGGGTAATGTTTTTGTTTATTAAGAAGAATGCACCATGAAATTGATGAAGCTATTTAGGAAATTTTTTTGAAAATAGAGGATCCGAGGTCGTGGAAGAATCAGGATCATGATTTTACAGCGACTATAGGAACACCTTTTTGTGCTGCATTGGCAGGTATTGATAGCTTTTCTGGCATTTCTGATTTTGTGGAAATGCATTTTACTAAGCTATCCAAATATTTTGACTTATCTGGAGGTATTCCAAGTCACGATAGAGTGGCCTGGATTGAAGGCTATAGGGAGAGTTACAGCAAAAGTGTGGAGAAAAGGCAAAGAAACGACAGAAACGAGATACTATATATCGTCGTTACCGCTGGATGGAGGGAAACTCAACAACATTTCGAGAAAACATTGGTGTATAGAAAATCAACTGCATTGGCGATGGATAAAAAGGATAGGTCTATAAAATCTTTGATGCGCAGGAATGCTATGTCTTTTACTCATTTGGTCAATTGTCTCTTGCAAATTTCTCATGCGTAGGCCCTGCTAACTCTCCAAGCTCCAATTCCTTCTGTTTTCCATTGATACATACCATCAATAAATTTGAAAGGTCGTTAAAATTAGGTGGCGAAACGGGGGTTACAGGGCGTTCTATCGTAGTACTTGGATTTAAAGCCAGCCCCTATTAAACTTAAATATATTCAAGAAGAGAAGTAAAAAAAATAATATGCTTAATCTGTATTATTTAATAAAAAGCCGATTTTTTTTAACACATGATTTTTACTAATGCGACCGATTAATGCATCTTCTTGTTTGAATTAAAAACGCAAAATAATTTAAAATAGGCCAGTATGGTATGTGTGGGTAAGTGATTTCGAATGAAGAAGTTTATCTGGGCAATGTGTTGCCCTCTACTAGGACCATTGAGTTGCTTTGCTAGCGAGGGTGGTGGTGGCCATGACTTTGATGAGCCGGTAGTAAGTACAAAAGATGATACAAGGCCAGTGGTAAAGCCAGAGCGAGGTGGGAGGCCAGAATTCGATATTTTCGGTTCGGCTGCCTTTCATCTTGGCGTCGCTTCCCCGGAAATAACGTACTATAATGGAAATAATGCCCCAAACCAAATAAAAACTAACCAAAAATCTAGTAATGAGACGGCCACAGATACATCCAGTACGAGAATGGTCGCTGGAGAAGCCGAAGTCAATTTCTCTGCAAAAGGAACACTAGTCAATGGATGGATTTACGGAGCAATTCTTTCTTTGGATGCTATGAAAGGAGATACAGGCGTCGATAAGGCTCATCTCTCCTTCGAAAAAGATAATGTTGGAACGATCCATGTTGGTAACGTAAGAGGCCCAGATTCGACTTTCATGTGCGGTGGACAGCAGCTCATCGGTGGAATCTTCGGAGCAGATGGAGCCTTCCCTTTCGATGTTAACTACGCAACAGGGGTAATCAGCCCGGTATACATCCTTGGATTTTCTAATAAAGCAACAAAAATCGTTTATTATACTCCAACAATTAAAGGATTTCAAATCGGATTATCGATGGCCTCAGATACGAAGCACGTAGGACATATGCCGAGAAATAAAAGTACTGGCGATAGTGTGATCGGCAATGATCCAGGACTCTTCATCAAAGGAGACAAAGACTCAGAGAGACCTTCTGGAAGAAATAATTTCGCCATCGGGTTACACCATACTCACGACTTTTTAAACGGATGGTCAACACAGTTTGGAACCGCCTTCCTGATGGAAGATTCCAAACCGACCGAAACAAACTGCTATGTCGGAGATGTTGTCGCTAAAAAGGATGCAGTTGGGACCGAGGGACAAACTGGGTATGAACCTGCTGTTGAGGCCTCAACTCCCATTCCGCTAAGACTAAAATTAAGAAATGCGAAGGCCTTTTACTTATCTGGAACCGTCTCTTATAAGAATTGGTCGTTTGGTGCCGGCTACTTGAATAATGGGAAATCCAGGTTGCCGAAAGATTCGGAGTTTACGACAAAAGATGGGAAATCGGTGATCCCTGGCGGGTTCTTAGTCGCAAAAGATGGTAACGCCGGACACGCATGGAACCTCGGTGTTAAGTACACGATGGATCGATGGACCTTTACTGGAATCTATAACAGGACTCACAGAAAGGTAACGGCCGGTCAAAATACATCTGGAGGTATCTATACTTTATCTGTCGAATATCTCGTTTGTCCAGGCCTTAAATTCTTTGGAGAAATGGATCTGATTTCGACCCGTTCTTGCGATTACGCATGCGCTGTCTATAACTTAGTACACGAAAATAAGAGTGCTATCAGGAAACAGAAAGCGACGTTTATCGCCGTCGGTGCTAAAGTGAGCTTCTAATCTCGCGGGAAATGGATTGTGGAAAATACCACAAAGAGGGTCGAGATTGCTGAATTTATAGAAGCATTAAGTGATGGAGGTAGCGTATCTGTATATACGGACGGAGCCTGTAGCGGAAATCCGGGACCAGGAGGCTGGGGAAGTATATTAATCAGAGACCATATCAAGACCACTCTTTCTGGATTTGATAGGACGACGACTAATAATCGAATGGAGCTTTTAGCCGTAATCGAGGCTTTGCGAATTCTCCCAACTAACATTAAAATCGTCGTATATACTGACAGTTCCTACGTTCTAAACGGGATAACGAAATGGATGGATAAATGGAGGGCATCGAATTGGACTTCCAGCGCTGGCACCCCAATTAAAAATCAGGACCTGTGGTGCCTCCTACTGGAGGTATCTAACGGAAAAGATATAGACTGGATTTTTGTCAAGGGACATACCGGCTGTAGCTACAACGAAGATGCAGATGTCTTAGCAAAGAGCGCAATCGTTACATCTATCATGAGAGGCTAATCAAGGAGTCCATCATTAACACTGTGTAAATTTACCGAAGAGGATGCAAAACTGGTTTAGGGCCAATTTCCATTCTCTTATCGGCA
>JAISFY010000008.1 GCA_031263345.1 Holosporales bacterium
TCTCCTCAGTATGAACTTAATAACAAATATGTATCGTCAGATTCACCACATAATAACACGTAATTTTCAGCGGAATCCAAAATTTTGTAAGATACTGAGTTCGTTTTAATTATTGCATCGACTTGAGATAGAATTCGATGCGAGATTTTGGGATTCTAAAAACACTGAAATAAAAATCACGATTGCTGTATTCATTAGACAGAGGAACAAAGAGATTTAAAATTGCATGATTTTTGAATAAAATTAGCCTGCGCTGAAATCATGTTTTTTTGGATTTTTAAAGAAAGAATTATGAGCCGCGATTTTAAGCAGATTTTCCCGATCCCGTTTGGTATTAACTGGCATGAGGGTATGCTCCTTTCGCAGCATCATTTTCAGCAAAACGATTTACGCAATTTTCAAATTTTAGCAAACCATGTGAGATTACTCTCATCGAATCATTTCGGAGTTCGGCACCTGCGTATTGATAAAGTTGCTTTAACAGATGGGTTATACAGGATTAATGCAATCGAAGCGGTATTCCCAGATGGCCTGATTTTTAGCTATTTTCCGGAAAAATTTAAAGGACTAAAGCCTATGGAGATCGATGTAACTGCGGCGGTACCAGAAGATCATCCAGAAGTTACAATCTTCCTCGGTATCGCTCAAAGTTCGGATGAAATTTCTCCAGTCTTAGGCAATCCAGCTAGATTTTACTCAATCGAAGGGTATCCCGTTTCAGATGATAACATCAAAGATAATTGCGTAAAAATTCCGAGGCTTTTCCCAAACGCTTTCTTGCATATAGGAACTGAATTACCCGAGTTTTGCATTGGATTTCCATTGTGCAAGATAATACTTATCGATGGTATTTTTAGTATAAAAAACTGGACCCCACCGTGTTTTTTTATAGAAAAACACTTCCCACTCTGGCAGCGATGCTTGGCACTCTCCCAAGTTCTTCGAGAAAAAGGGGTATTTTTGGCAGAGAAACTGAAAAATGTAATTTCGGATACTATTGCCTCTGATACTTATAACATTTTATCACAAATTGTAACAGTACTTCCGGGATTTGAGGCCCTAATATACAGCAATGAGATCAGACCGTACGATCTATATCACCAACTGGCCGATATTTTGGGGCGCGTTTCCATCTTGATCCCGACCGAAATTCCCCCCGTCATGCAGCCGTATGACCATTGTGATATCGACGATCGCATATATGGCGTTATAAGGCTGATAGAACGTTACGTTTCTGTTATCGAGAGAGGGTTCGCGGTCATTCGTTTCAACCATAAGGATAGATTTTTTTACCATTACCTTGGAGAAAGCGATCTTGGGAAGTGTATTTCAGGGAAAATCTATATTGGGGTTCGCTGCGATAAATCTATAAATTTGTCCGAACTAGAAAAATGGGTAGAAAATGCTGTCGTTGTATCCGATTTTGCCCTCGATGTTGTTAGGACGAATAGGGTTAAAGGCGCTGAAAGGTCTTCGCTAAAACGAGAGATTGTTTCGAAAATTTTGCCAGGAGTTGGTGTTATGATGTTTGAAATTGATATAAATCCGAGATTTATTAAAGGAGAACAAAATATTCATATATTTAATCCTGGAGATAATTCAAGTTCGAGGCCAGTGGAAATACTCTTATATTTGCCAAGAGAACAACATGGAGGTAATTAGGTGGGTTTTTCGGCTAGTGAAAGCACTGTAGTACATGGATTTCAGTCATTCTATTATGAATTATTACGCCAGAAAGAAAGAGCGCTAAGCCTATACTTTAGATCTACGTCTCAAGATCCTTCCGATTTGAAAAGTGAAGAGAACGAAAATGGATTAAAAGAACACGCTGAAATTGAAGGTACCATCGTTACAATACAAAAAAAGCTAATGATAATTATAAATTCGGCTTCAGAGATTATTGCCTCAAAATCTGGATTACCTTCTCGCTTGGTCATAGATGCTAAATACATTATGACAACATTGGCCGATGAGATTTTTATTAACTTGAGATGGGATGGCGCGAAATATTGGAGGTTTTCACTTCTAGAAAAGCAATTCTTTCAGTCTGAGGTGGCGGGTGATAGATTCTTCAAAATGCTAGATGAGGTTATATATACAATAGATATAAATAACGAAGAAATGGCATTTCTATATCTGATGTCACTAAGTCTCGGGTTTAAGGGGCGGTATAGGGATGTCGATGGAGCGAACGATAATATCGCCTGGTATAAGGATCGTCTCTATTCCATGCTTCACAGTAAATCATCTCGCTTATTTTATCCGGGACGCTATCATCTTATCGAATCATGTTATGAATATACAGATTCTGAAAGTAATAATTCAATCTTGCCGGATGCGAAGTTTTGGTCATTGTGTATAACGACCATCGTTTTAGTATATATAGCCATCTCATACTGCGTCTGGTATAGCATCACCGATGATATCGGAGACATCTTGGAGCAAATTGTTGACCAGACCAGACAGGGACCGCTGACATGAGTTTTTTTGGTACTTTTGCTGGTTGGGTGGCTGGTGGTCCTTTTTCCTTACCAGCACTGATTACTATCGTTCTATCAATCGCTTTTATAGCGATGCTGCTCGTTACTGTTTTTACTCTGATTTCTATGAAACGTGCTGAGCTAAGGGCAAAAAAGGTAGTCAATTTACCTCTTTCTGCAATTCGTGATGAGGGCAGTAGTAACAACGATGATCCCCAAATCGACGAAGATGCGACAAAACCACCACCGATTGGAGAATGGCTAAATCAATATCTCATTAAAAAAGGATATATCAGAGTTAATAGTATAGTCAGCTCGTTCTTTAAGACCATGGAGTTCTTAAAATCATCACTCGGTGTTGGATATAAGTATAAATTACCGTGGTATATGATAATCGGGACCGAAGGAGCAGGTAAATCATCGCTAATGAGCGGATTTACTCACGAAGAAATTTATGATGATAATGATGGAGATTCAGGCTGTATTTGGTGGTTCCTTAAAAATGGTGTTGTTCTGGATATTAAGGGATCAGTATTCCTTCCAAAGACTGGATTTAATGCCGATGAAAGAAGCTGGAATATAATTCTTAATATGTTAACCCGGTATCGAAGCGCAAA
>JAISFY010000071.1 GCA_031263345.1 Holosporales bacterium
GCAGCTCAGGCTATCGATGCTGCACATCAGGCTCAGGTAGCTCAGGCTCAACCTAACGCTCAGCCTGCGGGAGCTCCAGCTAACGATGCTGCATCTCAGGCTCAGGTAGATCAGTCTCCTGTTAACGCCCAGCCTGTGGCAGATCAGGCTATCGATGCTCCACTTCCGGCTCAGGTAGATCAGTCTCCTGCTAACGCCCAGCCTGTGGCAGATCAGGCTAACGATGCTGCACCTCAGGCTCAGGCAGATCAGTCTCCTGCTAGCGTCCAGCCTGTGGTAGGTCAGGCTATCGATGCTCCACTTCCGGCTCAGGCAGATCAGGCTATCGATGCTGCACCTCAGGCTCAGGCAGATCAGGCCCCTGCTAGAGCTGATATTGGAACTCAGGCTAACGATGGGGCTCCTCCAGCTCTGGTAGATCATGCTATCGATGCCGCACCTCAGGCTCAGGCAGATCAGGCCCCTGCTAGAGCTGATATTGGAACTCAGGCTATCGATGCTGCTCCTCAGGCTCAGGCAGATCAGGGAACTCAAACCCAGTTACTCGAGTCTGGATTGGAAAATGTAAGGAGCCAGTTAGAAGGTATATTAAATCTCCTCAGTTACCTGGATAGAAGGTAATAGAACCGTACTGATGCCAATATTAATGGGGCACATGGCCGAGGGCTTGGACTACAACCCAACTCTTGGCCGTAGCCCGGGATCGGTCCTCTGGATGCAAGGTTAATACCATTCGTTTAGCTGAATCCATTCAGAGATTTGAAACGGATGATGATTTTTATCCTCACTCAGCAAAATAACATGTTCGAAATTTAAAATGTATGATAACCTACGTCTCTGTTGTTTCGCAGAGCGTGGGTTGTTATCGATTGTAACATGAAATCTATTTATATCACGACCCCAATTTATTATGTAAACGCAAGACCCCATATGGGGCATGCTTATACGACGATCGCATGTGATGTTTACGCGAGGTATTGTCGATCGCAGCATTGGGATGTCAAATTTACTACCGGCACAGATGAACATGGAAAGAAGATAGAGCAGAGTGCTCTCGCTGCGGGAATTGAGCCACAGCTTTTTGTAGACCAGGTTTCACAGCATTTTAGGAATCTTTTATCAACCCTAAATATTACGAACGATGACTTTATAAGAACGACAGAATCGCGCCACAAAAAGGCTGTCGAATACTTTTGGGAACGAATGAAAGAGAGAGGATACATATATCTTGGCGAATACTCTGGATGGTACGATATAAGGAATGAGGCGTATTTTTCCGAAGAAGAGCTAGTTAATGGGAAATCTCCGTTAGGCGGTGATGTTCAATACATGAAGGAACCATGCTATTTCTTTCGATTATCGGAGTTCAATCGGCAGCTGGGTGAATTTTATGAAAATAACCCGGATTTCATTGTGCCAATTCAGAGAAAAAATGAAATACTCAGCTTCGTGCGGCAAGGATTAAAGGATGTGGCAATTTCGAGAACCACTTTCAACTGGGGGATTAAAGTTCCGAAAGATCCTGCGCACGTCATTTATGTCTGGCTCGATGCTCTCGTCAACTACCTGACCCTAAACGGATATCCCGATAATAGTAAGCAAGGCGCAGACGTTTTCTGGCAAAACTCTATTCACATCGTCGGAAAAGAAATTACCAAGTTTCACGCCGTTTACTGGCCATCCTTTCTGATGGCAGCCGGAATTCCGCCTCCTAAGCAAATCGTTTCACACGGCTGGTGGTTGAGCGAAGGAGAAAAAATGTCCAAATCGACTGGAAACGTTCAGGATCCAGTGAAATACTGTAAATTATTCGGCTCCGATTCACTGAGATATTACCTCATAAGAGAACTCCCATTCGGAGCAGATGGGAATTTTGTTCTCGAAGGTTTTGTTAACAGGCATAATACCTTTCTCGTAAATTCGTTTGGTAATCTGTGCCATAGAACATTATCCTTTATCAAAAACTACGCCGATGGCATCGTAGAAAAGCCAAACAGCTCTGAATACATTCCTGATGACGCAATTTTTATAGATGCTATCACTAGAGGCCTAACTAATGCAGTACAAAATATGGAACAGTACTATTTTAATAAGTACCTAGAAACGCTAGAACACCTCTCTTCTATCGCGAATCAATACATCGATAAACATAAACCTTGGGACCTCAGAAAGGCTGGTCTTACGTCCCGAATGAACGCCGTTTTATTCGTTCTATTAGAGCAGGTCTATAAAATTACGAAATTCTTGGCTCCAGTTATTCCAATATCATCTGAGAAAATTCTAAAGCAAATAAATATACCATATACTCCTGCAATCCTCCCTAAAGAACGAATTCCAAGGAAAGTCGAAATACACTCACCGGAAATAGTTTTCGAAAAAATAGATGTGTCGGATTTAACGCAATTTGACGTATATGCCAACGACTGAAGTTAATGTCGGCATTTTGGGAGCAGGAGCCTTCGGGACCTCTCTCGCGATCTGTTTTTCAAATAATTGCAGCGTCTCTCTATTTTCGTTTTTCGCAGACCACGCTGAATCAATGAAAAATACAAGATCAAATAATTTTTTGCCTGGATTTCAGCTTTCAGAAGATATAACCATTGGTAATTTTTCAGAAGTCGTTACTGCTAATTTCAACTATCTCTTGTGGGCGCTGCCAGTAAAACCTAGTCTCGACATTCTAGATGACATCAAAAATACAATCGACGGTAGTACGATTATGATCTGCTCTAAAGGATTAACACAAAACGGTAATTTTTTATCAGATGAGTTTGAATCTCGGCTCCCAAACTCGAAAATTGGATGTTTATCTGGACCCAACTTTGCCGCTGAATTGGCCGAGTTTCGTTACTCAGCTTCAAATGTAGCCTTCAACCATATCGACGATGCGATCGATTGTGCTTCCCGCCTGTCTAATCGATACTTCAAGCTCATCCCATGTGATGACATAATCGGCGCTCAATTATGCGGAGCAGCAAAAAATGTCGTAGCGATTGCATGTGGAATAGTATCCGGTTTGGAACTCGGACAAAATACCCACGCCGCGCTCTTATCTTTCGCCATGTCTGAAATCAGAGAATTGGGACTAAAATTGGGAGCAAAGGAACAAACATTCAGCGAACTTTGCGGATTTGGAGATTTGGTGCTAACGGCTTCAAGCTCCGATTCAAGAAATATGAACCTGGGAAAGATGTTAGCAAACAGCGTCGACCCGGCCGCTATTATCGGTTCGAACTCTGTGGTTTACGAGGGGTATGAAACATCTCGACAAATTTCCAAATTAGCCAGGCACCACAAAATCGAAATGCCAATCTGTAATTCAGTGTACATGATTCTACACGAAAAACAATCTCCTAATTCCATTTTGAATGTCTTCAGATGAACTTTCCTCAATAGAGCGATTATCGATTCTGACTCGGTTGGTTCTTAAGTTCGAAAGTAATATTCGAACCCTAGAGGCTGTCAGATATGCAAAAGATTTAGCAGCCGTTATCGATGAAATGAAACTTTTTAATGTCGATTTATCTCTCCTTCAGCAAGAATTTACATCATATTTTTCAGAACATTGGAAACGTCGTACCAACTTTCTCTCAATCGTTACAAATTTTTGGCCAAAAATTTTAAATGAGCTTAACAAGGAAGATGTCAAATTCTTAGGTACTCGCCGTCAATATCTCGGACCTTTCGCTTCCAAAAATCCAGAATTGGAACTAAAGACTCTTGATAAAATTATTATCTACGAAGCAGACGATATTTTTCATGAATTGGAATTTATCACCTCAACTGTTCTTCAAAATAAATGTAAAAAAGTTATAATTGTATCACCAGATAAAGATACATCTACCCTCCTGCGCTTTAAATTCAATGCGGAAATTAGTGAAAAAACCAAAATTACTGAAAAAACCATTCTCGATAAAGTCGAAAAATATTTCGGAGATATGCCACTGGAAAATAATAACGAATTTGGGAAAATAATTGATGAGCTGTTAATGCCAAATGCCCCGGGTAGTAAGTCAGAACTATCTGACAACGTCACGTTAGTCGACGATGTTAGTATCGTTGATAAGATAACCTTCGACGTCTCAATCTGCGCATCGATGAATGAAGCATCATGGTATCCCGCGATCTGTGGAGAGTATTGGCTCCATCAATCAATCCGGCAGAAAATTGGTATTCCCACGAAAAGCGTTTTAAAACAACAAATGGAAAACGATTTTTACAATTTGATCAGCGCGAGTGGCAAAGTGTTTTTAACGAGACCAAAAAAAATTAATAAATCGGATACTCGCAAAAGCCCAATTTTAGCAAAGCTCGAAATGCGTTGCCGAAAAACAAAGTTATTTATAAATTACTGTAAAAAAGACTGGAAATGCAACTCAGCATCCAAAACAGTGAATTCTACATCCAGAATAAGTAATTTCATCATTCCAAATAGGTTGAGCACCGGAAGTTTGGGGTTACTAATGCAAAATCCGTATGATTTCTATGCGAGATACTCTCTCGAACTCGAATCAACAGATGTAAATAGAAAGTCATTAAAAAAAACAAATATTTTCAGAGATTTGATCAAAAATTACTTTTGTAACAAAGATTGCCTAGACCATCACCTTAAACTTATCAAGCAGACCGATTTTTTTTACTATCAACAATGCTTAAATATGATTGATTGGATGCAATCATATTTTCAAAAACCGTACGGATTTTGCAATATAATGGGCTGTACAAATCTAGGTGATTCCGGTACGGAACTATATGGTAGCATAGATATAGCCGAAGCTCATCATGATTATACGCTGATATCGCATTTTCAGGCATTCTCACCACCTGCCACCAGAGAGCTACTTTATGGCACCGATTGCGCCATTCTCGCCACTTGTCTCATCGCCGAAAAAAATGGATTTCAGGAAATAAGAGTACCTATCAGAGAAATAAGGATCTACTGGCCAGCACTAAAAAACAAATCTTCACCGTTTTCTGTCAAGATTCTGGAAATTTCTGGTAACTTAATCAGAGATTTTGAGGATCGAGTTTGCAATTTACTGAATCGATTTTCTAGTGGGTATGAACGGGATGACAGAGATATTGGAAAGCAATCGAGCTACTGGCACTTAGAAAGGAGAGAAAAATAATGGGTAAATTAATCGTTGCAAATTGGAAGATGAATGGCTCAGTTGATTTGGCCGAAGAATTCGCCAAAACATTCAGCGTATCCAATTTAATCCTTGGACTACCAACTATATTTTTATTACCTTGCCATAATCGAAATACCAAACTAAAACTGGCCGCTCAAGACTGTTCGATATTTCCAGGATTTGGAGCGCACACCGGTGAAATATCGGCTCAAATGCTGAGAGAAGCCGGGATTGAGTATGTGATTCTAGGACACAGCGAGCGACGTTCCACCTCTAACCTCGATTCCGTAGAAAATGTCTTACAAAAACTATCACATGCAATCGATGTCGGTTTAGTATCTATCCTATGTATCGATGAAAATTTTAATCGATTAATCGATAAAAATACCTCCGATTTGATTAAGAATAACCAAGGGAAGGTGATTCTGGCATATGAACCGATTTCAGCAATTGGAACGGGAATCGTCCCAAAAACTTCGGCCATTATCGAAATCGTCTCTCAAATTAAGAAAGAATACGAAGGAATTGCCACCCTATATGGAGGAAGTGTTAATTCCGATAACGCCAGCGAAATAATGTCAATATCAGAAATTGATGGCATATTGGTTGGCGGTGCCAGCTTAAAAATATCCGAGATTTCGGCTCTGCTTTCGAAGATACCCTCAACTTAATGCTGCAGCAAGCTGATTTTTAAAAATTCAGACTCCTGAACCTGGTGTCTAAACCAGGTCATTTGCCGCTTAGCGTAATGTCTAGTATTCAGCTTGATAAGATTCACCATAGTATCGTATGAACATACTCCACTGAGATACATCACAACCTCTTTTGCTCCGATAGCATTGAAAACTGGATACTTTTTAGCTATATTGTAATCGGTTAGAGTTACCCCTCGATCATTTCCGAGGCAAGAAAGGAGAGATCGTACCTCATCAATCGCTCCGCTTTTTAACATACAGTCTACCCTATCATTAATCCTTTTGTATAATATTTGGCGATTTGTAATCAT
>JAISFY010000055.1 GCA_031263345.1 Holosporales bacterium
TATTCGTTCCAGAAAAGAAAAACAGCAGTTATAGTCGTCGTAATGATAAGGTAGCCGCGCGAGTACGCGAATGCATAGCGATAGCACTTTTACGCGGAGACTTTCCAATTAACCTTAAAGATAGAATCGCTTCACTTCCCCCCTGTCAAATTACTATCACTTACGTCAACATGTCTATAGACCTACGAAACGCTACAATCTTCTTTACCATAAGTGACAACACCAAAAAACACGTAACGCTAAAATTCTTCAATATTCAAACTAACTATTTCAAAAAGGTAATAGCAACTCAGATAAAGCTAAAATTCGTCCCAAATATCTCATTCAAAATCGATGATTCGGACGAATATGTGAAGAGAATCGAAACACTTCTGAAACAGTAAGAGATACCCATCATAGTGCCGTACATGATAAATTCGGAGGTAGGAAATGCTCTACCCAACCTTCAGTGAATCGGTTGGGCGAAATGACTCGACTTCCCTGTGAGGATTCGCAGTTTCATCATCGATTTCACGTAGGGTATATCCTCTGCCCCAAATCGTTTCGATGAAGTTGAGTCCTCCGGTAAGTTCCGCTATTTTCTTCCTGAGCTTGCATATAAAAACATCAATTATTTTCACTTCCGGCTCATCCATGCCTCCGTATATATGATTCAGGAAAGTTTCCTTGGCTAGAACTGATCCTTTCTTTAAAGCCAACAATTCGAGAATAGAATACTCCTTCCCTGTCAGCGCTATCTCCTTCCCATTAACTCTTACACACCTTCGTTTTAAATCTACCTCTAATGGACCAATAACAATAACTGATGACGAATGCCCAGCTGTTCTACGAATAATCGCATAAATTCTCGCTAACAACTCTACCTTGCTAAACGGTTTTGTTAAATAATCATCAGCGCCTAGAGTAAGGCATTTTACTTTATCATCTATCGAACTCAGGCCAGATAGTATCATTATTGGAGTCATATTTTTTATTGCTCTAATACGCGATATAATTTCAAATCCGTTAATATCCGGAAGTACTAAATCCAAAACGACAGCTTCATAATCGTAAAATTTTAACATTTCTAAGGCTTCAGTTCCTGTCGCAACGAGATGACACAAAAGACCATCGGCAGAACAGGCAGATTCAATTCTATGTGCTATACTAATCTCATCTTCAACGACTAACAATCTCATAAAATATAATCCCCCTCTACCAACCAGCTTACGTGTTCACACGTTGTATATATATATTATCAGATAATCGCAAAAATTTAAATGATTGCCTACAAAATTCCTATCAATTTATATAAAAAAACACCAATCACTTTTATAATTACCAGAAAAACACGCAAAACGAGACTTCTTCTTATATAGGAGACAAAACGCTACAGTGCATCACCTCCAGGTTGAAAAAAAGAGAGTATATCTCTCATTTATACATTCAACTTAACCCAATATCTCTTCAGCTGAAATGTACTCAAAGTTTTTCAGCCTAGTCTTAGTCTTAGTATACAGATTGTATGTATCCATTATAATTGGATTAACATCTTGCTTCCGATTCATAAGTTCCCAGATCTTTCCAAAATCGATGGTCAAAAACTCTGCCCAATCCGCCATAACGACAATCATGTCGCTCTGTGTAACGGCTTCATATACTGAACTAGCCAACTGAAATTTTGAGTCATTACGTATCTTCTCTGGGATTTGCTTGAGCGTTCTCGGAACATCCGGGCAAAGAGATGGATCATAGGCTGAGACTAAAACGTCGTTTTCAAGCATTGTATGAATAACGGAGATGCTTGGAGCCCCATAAACATCATTCGTTTGTGGTTTACAAGCCACCCCCAATACAGCCAATTTCTTGTTATTCGGTCCATTATCACTCGAAAGTTTGTTAATAATGCGGGTGGAGATATTTTTAATTCTATCCGCATTACTATCCATAACGGCTTGCATAATGCGGCATTCCATACCCAACGTACTGGCCTTGCGAATTACCCCCCTCGTTAACATTAGGTAAGAAAGACCACCAAAGCCTGGGGTTACCTTTAGTAATTTTAATCCTACGTATGAATCCAGACTAACTCCCATAGTCAAATGATCGATATCTGCTCCCGATTTCCCGCACAAATCCGCAAATTCGTTCATAATGGCGATCTTGGCAACAATGAAAGCCGTTCTTGCATACTTTGTAAGTTCGGCTGTCTCTTGGTTTGTCCATATGACCTGAACTCCAGATGAAATAATCATCGAGTAAAGTATGGCGACTAAATCCCTGGCCTTTTTTGAATTTTGATCCACTCCTATCACTAGTATATCGGGATTTACAAAATCGTGTAATGCGTATCCTTCTCTAAGAAAATCCGGATTTACGATTATATCGTAATGTTCACTGAGAATTAAATCTGGCCTTAAAAATTGCACATTTTTTTTAATAATTGAACAGGTCCCGACGGAAGTTGTCGTCTTGATGAGAATAGCAGTATAATGGGACCTGCTTAGAAGCAAAGCTACATCTCTAATCACATCATGAATTTCTGCCCTCTGCCCTTCCTCCTCAGAATAGGCAATCGCGATGACGATAACATCCGGCTCATGGTGAGTTTTGCTTAGATTATCAAAGCATTTTAAAGTCCCAGCTTCCTGGTGTTTTTTTAAACCGGATTCAAGGCTAGGTTCATAGACAGATACTAAATTGTTCTTCAAATCTTGCAGCTTTTCAGTATCCGTTTCTACGATATTAACTAAGAATCCAAATTCGCAAAAACATACCCCTGAAACAACACCAATGTACCCTCCTCCAACGATCGTTATTTTCAGCATGGCCGTTGAGTCACTTAGCAGGAAAAAACTGGGCAATGATATCTACAAATTCGCTGCTAAAGCAATATTTTTGCGCAACCCGTAAATGTTATTGCGCATATTAATTATTTAAAATTTTTTGGGATTATTTTTATTTTGAGAAAAAATCTCTGATTTGCCAAGATAATTTTATACGGTAAGTAGACTTGAATTGGAACAATATGAAATCTGAAGCCGATCTTGAAACTTCAAAATATCGAATGATGGGAGCCTTCGTAAGTAAACATAGACGACGAAACGCGTGGACGATCGCTGAATATGAAATACTAAAAAATGAGTTTATGAGCGGCAAAAGAATAAAAATAATTGCGTACGAAATTGGTAGATCGATGACAGCCGTAAATAAATTTATCAGTCGTTCAGGACTTCAGAGAAATCGTAAAGCGCGGTCATAAATTTCAAAAACTTAATATTTATCATAATAAAATTCAAAATAAGCACCAGTTCAAGTACAATTTTCTGAATTCTTGCCTGAAATACGTACCTGATACTATCAATCTTCATATCAGCCTTTCCGCTTTATATCCAAATCTTAGAAAGGAGGGCCAATTCCTCATAAAGCTCCTCCCTTGACGCATTAACGTTATTATGTAACAATGGGCCGGAGTTGTGAAAGATTATCAATGGTTGCTCGAAAATGGCCGTCCCCAAGAAAAAAACGTCTAAATCGAAAAGAGGAATGAGAAGATCACACGATTTTGACACCCCCGTTAATATCGCTGTATGTAACAATTGTGGCAGGGCCATTATGCAACATAATATCTGCAAGTTTTGCAATACATACGACGGCCGCAACACGAAGGCCGTCGATCAGGCAAGCCTGGTATAGGTCTCGTATTTCAGCTCGATGGAACGCTTTTGGTAGTGACCGATGATTAGGATTGCCGTCGACATGATGGGAGGTGATTGCGGAATCGACTCCAATGTCGGTGGAATTCTTCGATTCATACGGAATTATAACTACAACGATGTCGTTTTTGATCTTTTTGGTAACATTACTCACCTCGAAACTTCTATTACCAAGTTAGGTGGACTTCCTATTGGATTATGCACGATCCACGATACTGGAGATCGTATGATTTCCTCGGATGAGCGCGCATCCATTGCCATAAAAAGGGGCGGAGGAACCAGTATGTTCGAGGCCATTTCCCACGTGGCCCTCAAGCGGGCAGATGCAGTAGTATCTTCAGGGAACACGGGGGCCTATATGGCCCTCTCCAAAACCGTTGTCGGAATGATCCCTGGGATCATCAGGCCTGCCCTCGTCAGTATCATTCCGAATATTCGCGGGAGAAGCGTTATGCTCGATCTGGGAGCTAACACAGACTGCTCCTCGATACAGCTTGCTCAATTTGCCGCTATGGGATCTGCCGTTGCGAAAGTTCTTCTTAGCGTAGATAATCCATCCGTGGCCCTTCTCAATATCGGAACAGAACGCTCCAAGGGAACGGAGACCTTAGATGAGGCCTATAAGATCCTTGAAGGCAACGTGAATATAAATTTCAGCGGCTTTATCGAAGGAACAGATATCGGTAATGGAACCTCTGATGTCATCGTAACCGATGGGTTTTCTGGCAACGTTTCTTTGAAAACGATGGAAGGAACGATAATGTATCTTCTACACTTAGCGAAAGAGGAGGTTAGTAAGAGCTTCTTCTGTAAGCTCGGGTATTTCTTTTGTCGAGGGATGTTATCCTCTATCAGAAATTCACTCGACCCAAGTCGACACAATGGAGCTCCGCTGGTTGGCCTCAGGAATATCGTAATAAAGAGCCACGGTAATGCTGACGCCATCGGTTTTGCGACTGCAATTTCGTCAGCCGTGACTCTCGCTAAGTCTAAATTTATATCGAATATAACAGAAAATCTGGCATCTCTTAAAACGGACGATTCTGGGAAAAATCCTCATGAAAACCGTAATAAATAGTGTTGCCACGTATTTGCCATCAAGAGTGGTTACCAATGATGATCTTTCAAAATCGATCGATACCTCTCACGAATGGATCTTTGCTAGAACTGGCATCGAAAAACGTCACCTCGTCTCCGATGGGGAATTTGCCTCCGACTTGGGCATAATTGCCGCCAAAAAAGCAATCGAACAGGCTAATTTCGATCCAGTTAATCTCGATGCCATTATCGTTTCGACAACTACATCTGACCGGCAGTTTCCGTCTTGCGGAGCTAGAATTCAGGGAGAGCTCG
>JAISFY010000047.1 GCA_031263345.1 Holosporales bacterium
TTAAAAAAGACTATGCTAAGATATATGATACTGGAGCAATTAGTTCGATATTTTTTTCAATCCAGTAAAATTGAGGTTAATTTTTGTGATTTTGGAACGAAACGATTTACCAAGCGATTTTTTTGCTGGAGTGCCGTCTGTTGCAATCGATACCGAGACGATGGGGTTACTGCCGCATCGAGACCGTTTATGTCTAGCCCAATTTTCAAGAGAAAACGGAGATAGTATTATCGTACGGTTTGAAAATTATGACGAAGCCGTTAATATAAGGAATCTATTGCAAAATCAAAACATTTTAAAGATTTTTCATTATGCTCGATTCGATATAATGATGTTATACAAATATTTGAATAGTATGGCACAAAATGTTTATTGTACGAAAATCGCCTCAAAGCTCTCGAGAACGTATACGCAAAAACATAGCCTAGCTGATCTCTGTCGTGAACTGCTATCCATCGAGATTTCGAAGGAACAAACATGTACGGATTGGGGAGCCGAAGATCTGACGTCCAAACAACTAGAATATGCTGCAACGGATGTTATATATCTTCATAAGATTAAGGCCAAATTGGATATAATGCTAGCTAGAGAAAATAGGCTGGGATTAGCAGAGGGCTGTTTTAAGTTTCTGGAAACTCGGGTAGCCTTAGACCTTTTGGCTGGAGAAAGTTATGACATTTTTTCTCATGGATGAGATAATTTAGGATTATATGAGTGTCTGTATAGAAGAAGCGGCTAGGGTTATTCAAGAAGAGGCTACAGCGCTTGATTTTCTCTCCTATAATATTCCTCCTGACTTCGAGCGAGCCGTAGATGTCATATACGAGACTAGCGGTCGGGTCGTTATTTCTGGAATTGGAAAAAGTGGGCTAATAGGGCGCAAGATTGCCTCCACTTTATCGTCGACTGGACAACTATCTTTTTTTATGCATCCAAGTGAAGCTCACCACGGTGATTTGGGAATGCTCAGTAATGATGACATTTTATTGCTCATTTCAAATTCTGGTGAATCGAGTGAACTTTTTCCTGTTATTGATTTTGCTAAACGTCGCAGAAATAAAATAATATCAATTTCGCAGAATCCGGAATCGACACTCGCAACCAAATCTGACATTGCCTTATGCCTGCCAAATTTTAAAGAGGCCTGTCCAATTGGAGTTGCTCCAACAGTGTCTTCGACGATGATATTAGCTCTTGGAGATGCGCTTGCAATCGTCCTATTAAAAAAGCGAGGCTTTACAATGGAGCAATTTAAATCATTACATCCAGGCGGAGCTATAGGCAAGAAACTATTAGTTATTCGAGATATTATGAGGGCAGAAATGCCGCTCTTAGGAATCGAAGATGGAATGCAAAAGGCCATTATCGTAATATCCGAATTCGGGGGTGGATGTGCTGGTATTATAGGCAAAGACGATGAACTAATTGGAATTATAACCGACGGGGATTTGAGAAGGCATATGTCTCTCGATTTATTGACAAAAAGTGTAGAAGAGATAATGACTCGTAATCCGATCACAATTACCGACGATGTTCTGTGTTCGGAGGCCTTACGCATAATGGAAGATAAAAAAATTAACAATTTATTTGTCGTAAAACATAATGCTAAGATCCCAGTTGGAGTCGTTTATATCCATGACCTCATTTCCAGAAAGGTTATCTAGGGGACACAAGACGTGATATTCGTTTACGAATTAAATTATCGTGCTTCTCCTGTGAAAACCGATGTCGGTAAGTTTTCCTGAATATGTTTCTCGAAAAATGTGATTGAAAATGAAGTGCATCAATATAATAATGGTAACATCGGGAAGTAGCGCAGCCTGGTAGCGCACTTGCTTTGGGAGCAAGGGGCCGGAGGTTCAAATCCTCTCTTCCCGACCATGGCTGATGGATCGTAGTCATCCTCGACCGTGGTTTAATGCCAGATACATCGGAGGGGAGGCCGTCTTTTTGTTGTTTTGAATTTCTGTTTATCTTTTATCATTGCCGGTTTCTACTTCCTTTATCCGGCATTAGCCCTTCCATCTGCCGATGAGGTTATGAATAAGTACTGTAAATGGAAGCTGGCTATTCAAGATCCATCGGACTATCAGAAAGTATTCGCTTTTTTCTATAACAATCCACACTGGCCGCGATTCAAAGATTCCGTAAAAGACGCCGAGAAAAATATTCCGCGCTCTTCTTTTAAATCTCTATTCCTCTTGAAATGGTTTAAAAGATACCCTCCAATTACGGGAGATGGCATTATCGCTTTTACACATTGCCTTTTAGAAACTGACCCAGATCGTGCTAAATTGTATATCAAGCAAACCTGGGTTCTTCGAAATTTTACAGATCTATTCGTCGATAGATATCTAAAGGAATTCAGGCAATTTTTAACTCCTGTCGATGATGCTAAACGCGTCAAGCGACTTATGCAGCAAAACAAAATTCAGCAGTTGATCGCGATGAAGAAATTGACAACTCCGCAAGTTACAGAATATATTACCCGTTTTCTGAGAGAGTATTTTGTTACGAAATCTTCCGGATTTTCCGTGAAAGATCTGCAAGACCCTCAGAAAAGGCTAAATATTGTTCAGAATCTCATCGATCGAAAACAAATTGCTAAAGCTGCTGATATATTGCTGACGACAAACCAACATGAGGAGCGATATGATCAAAATTTCTTCAATCAAAGACGATACGTAGCGTACGAAATATTGCGATCTGGAAAGCCAAAATTGGCATATCAGATTATGGAACAGTGTAAATTACGACCTCATCGAAATAATGATAATCGTGCAAAGGCTAAATGGTTACTGGGATATATATCCTACCGATTTCTTGAAGATTATAATACGGCAATCGATCATTTCGAGGATGCCTACAATAGCTCCACAACCGCCATTAGATTAAGCAAAAACGCTTGTTGGTTGGCCGAGGTACATAGAGCCAAAAATGATGTCGTTTTGGCGATAGAATGGTATAGAAAAGCAGCAATTCATTTCAATACATTTTACGGATGTGTCGCGTACTGGCGACTCTCCAGTCTTCCGGGTGGCCGATTTTCTACTATAGATGATGTGTATACCAACGATTTTGCACTTACCCCAACCCATTTGGAGGTCCGTTTTTATGGAAGAGAATTAGTCAAAACTTTGATGGAGATTTCTAAAAGAAAAGCGGATAAAAGGTACATAAAGGATTTTTATCGGCAGTTGATAGATGAGATAGATGACCCGAACGAGGAACTTCTTCTACTCGATTTAGCACTAATAAACGATGAATTGCCTACTTTGATTTCAACGGCAGCCAGGAAACAACATTTTTTTGTTGGGAAAAGAGCGTATAAAACTTTAGGTGGTAAAGATATGACGTATGTTCAAGAAGTACAACCTGACCTATGCTTTAAGGCGCTCGTTCATGCCGTGATTCACAGCGAAAGTAATTTTGACGAAGGTGCCAAAAGTTACGTTGGCGCTGTCGGATTAATGCAAATCATGCCGTCTACTGCTAATTATGAGATGAAGAGGCTACGGTTTTATATCGGCAAAAACGTATCACTCTTCGATAGGAGAAAAAATTTACTAATTGGAGCGAGTATTTTATCTCGGTTGCTAAAAAAATATAGCGGCAACACAATTCTTGCGCTTGCCGCTTATAACTGCGGAGAAGGCAATGTCTCCAAATTTCAAAAAAGCACTAAAAACTTAAGAAAATTATCATACATAGATTTTATGGAATTAATTCCGTTTAAAGAAACGAGAATTTATGTTAAGCACGTTATAAAAGCATTGCTCGCATACCAAGAAAAATTCGGAGCAAGCGATTGCTATCACACCCCTTCCATCATAAATTTTAAATCTTAGGTGAGATCACCTACATTTAATCGGTCAACGATGATATACGGCCTATTCTAGCGTAAGGATCGCGCAGAGGATTTCTGATACGGAACTATTGCTGTTCATGATAAAATGAATCTGTTTGGTGTGTCCCATTTGTGTTTTATGGAACAACTTCCTAGCGTACTACCGGTATTTAGGGTTCGGTCAACTATATTGATGCCCCGTACCATGCTTCCCATTACGATACCTGAGGCCGACTATTTGGCAATTGCTCCGGAGATCCTGAAGAATAATATAGTTGCTGTCATTCAACCACGGCCAGCTTTCATTAATGGAGCCAGAAATCTAGAGTTAATCGAATCTTTTAAAACTGGTTGTGCCGGTAGAATTTTAGATGTAACCATCGTCGATAACGAAGTTTCGATCAGTATTTACGGTATTTGTAGGTTCGAGACCGTTTCTGAGATTCCAACTGATGGGACCAATATTAAGCGAATTTCTGTTTCATATGACAGGTATATTATCGATATCGAGGAGACAATAGATGAGCCCCAGGAGTTGGATAGACATAGACTGATGAGCGCCCTAGGCCCCTATTTTAAGACGCTTGATGTATTACCAAACTGGGAAGAGATAAAACGGGCTCCAGCTGACGTTTTAATTTCCGCTTTAGCGATGGCTTGCCCATTTCATTCGAGCGAAAAGCAGTCTTTACTTGAGGTAGTCAGTATTAAGGAAAGATCAGATATGATTACAAAAATCATAGAAATGAATTCCTTTAATAGATATGATATAGCCCGCACGGTTAACTGAAAGAGTAATTTCATAGAAAAATGCAAGAAACATTTTATATAAAAGTTTACGGTTGCCAAATGAATGTTTACGATGCGAAAAATATCATTGGTACTATGGAAAGACATGGATTCGTTCGCACTATTGACCCTAAATCCGCGGATATCCTCATTCTTTATACTTGTAATATTAGAGAAAATGCTGCTCGGAAGGTGTTTTCTGCCATAGGGATGCTAAAATCTAATAGAACAAAAGTTGTTGCGATTGGGGGATGTGTTGCTCAGGCTGAAAAGGAGGAAATATTTAAAAAATCGAAGATAGTTAATATAGTTTTTGGACCACACGTTTATCACAAGCTGCCCGATTACATTCATCTGATACTTAATGGAGAGCAATCCAAAATTATAGATGTCAGTATTGAAAAATTTAATAAATTTAAAGAAACACAGGATAAGAATAATAATGTATCGTTCAGTGAGTTCGTAACCATTCAAGAAGGGTGCGATAATTTTTGCTCGTACTGTGTAGTGCCATATACTCGTGGGCGGGAGTACTCCAGAGCGGCCAAGGATATCATTTTGGATATTAAGCGGCTCATTGCTAATGGAACGAAAGAGATTATTCTGCTTGGACAAAATGTTAATTCTTATAATGGAGAAGCTGCCTATATAAATATAGGAGCAAGTAGTAATTGGAAATTGGATCGATTGTTGTATGAAATTGCTGGCATAGATGGAATAAAAAGACTTAGGTATACGACATCTCACCCGAAGGATATGACAGTCGATTTAATGATGGCTCATGCAAAAATTACAGTCCTTGCCCCATTTGCTCATGTTCCTATCCAATCTGGTAGTGATAGGATTTTGAAATTAATGAATCGAGGATACACGGCCATCGAATACCTAGATAAATTAAAAACGTTCCAGACTGTATGCCCTAGTATGCAGTTTTCATCAGATTTTATCGTTGGCTTTCCAACGGAAACACTAGAGGATTTCGGAGCTACAGTGCAGATTGCGAATGTGGTTAAATACACCGTATCATACGCCTTTAAATACAGTCGAAGGGATAGTACGTTAGCCTCTAAAATGGATGGCCAAATCCCTGAACATGAAAAAGAAAGTCGACTTGAAGTTTTACAGAATTCCCTATCGCAACACCAAATTAGCAGAAATAACAGTTTGATAGGTCAGGTACAGTGGGTTTTATTCGATAAATGCGGTAAAAGGAAGAATCAATATATCGGAAAAAATGCGTATATGCAGTCTGTGGTGGTCGAATGTGAAACGAATTTAATTGGCGAATTTAAGGATATTTTGATTGAATCCGCTGGAATGAATAGTGTTTATGGAAAAGTATTGTAGAATGAACAAAAGTAAAGTGAATATTAATATGAAATCCGGTGATGAATGGAAAAGAGAAATGGGATTTGCTGGATGGAAAGAATCACTATCCAATGTATTAAACTATACTATACTAAAAAAATATTGTGATGATAGTATCGCTGTTGAGATTGATCTTCAACTTATCAATGATGCAAAAATGAAGATATTAAACTCCAAATTTATGAAAAAAAATGCAATAACCAATATTTTGTCGTTCCCGCAATTTAGTGCTTCAGATGTGGGCTCGATTTTACGGGTGAGAGGGTATATTCTCGGGGATATATTTTTAGCCTACGGCAAAATAATGCAGGAATCACATGAGTTTAAAATTCCATTTTTTGATAGATGTACCCATCTTTTTGTGCATGGTGTTTTACACCTTATCGGGATGGATCACGCATTACAACCTGAAGAGGAGGAAATGGAAAATCTCGAGATTTGCATCTTAGAGGAATTCGGTATAAGGAATCCGTATATCATGTGGGAGAGTTAAAGAATTATGAAGGTTAGGGATTTTTTGTCTACAATCATTAATCGCTTAATGGATTGGAGACGAAGGTCACGTGAGCACTCTCTAAGAGATACGATCGAAGAATTAATCGGAGAGGATAATTGCTCAGAAACTCAATCGATAGCACGTGATGAGCGAGAAATACTCGGAAATGTGCTAAGTTTGAAAAATACTCAAGTACAGAGCATCATGATTCCCAGCGTTGACATCGTAAGCATTAAAAACATAGCGAAAATCGAAGAGCTTATGTCGTTGTTCGTTGAAAAACAGAGGTCGTCAATCGTAGTTTATCAGGGAACGATTGATAACGTCGTTGGTGTCATTTACCTTAAAGATGTTGCCAACTGGTTTTATATGAACAAACCGTTTAATCTTAGCATTTTCGTCAAGGATGTATTGTTCATTCCTCCGGCAATGCAAATCTTGGATTTACTTCTTAAGATGAAAGAAACTGGAATTAAAATAGCGGTCGTAATAGATGAATACGGAGGGATCGATGGTTTAGTCACGTTTCGTGATTTAATTGAAGAGATAATCGGTGATATTCAAGATACTGAGGAAATGAAGCAACAGAGGAGAAGGGTAGTTAAAGCGACTGATGGAGTTGTCATTGTTGATGCGAGATCCACTTTCGATGAGATTCAAAAATATGGTGGAATAAAAATAATTCCAGAAGATAATTCGATTGAAACGATAGGTGGTATGATCTCACAAATTACTGGAACGGTTCCGGTTAAGGGAGAGCTTGTCGATTGTCAACGTCAAAACTTGGAGTTCGAGATTTTAGATGCAGATCCAAGGCGAGTAAAAAGCGTTAAGATTCGAAAAAAATACATAGCCAGTATCCAAGAACGACAACATGAAAATTTGTAGTATTTTTGGCTCGACGGGAACGATTGGGCGAAAGGCCCTTAAAGTGGCTGAAGATAGTGGGTTTGAAATAGCAGCGATAACGGGCTGTACAAATTCGACACTTCTGATCAATCAAGCCTTAAAATATCGACCAAAATACGTAGGAATAGCAAATGACGAAAATTATGTAATCGTAAAGGAGGCGCTGTCTGGAGAGAAAATTGAAGTCATTTCTGGAAGGGAAATAGATGAGTTAGCGAAAATGGATGTGCATTGTTGCGTAATGTCCATGGCTGGAACTACGGCAGGCATCGGTCCAACGTTTGCCTGTCTTGGACATGCGAAGAGACTAGCGATTGCCTCGAAGGAACCGATCATTATTGGCGGAACGTTGCTGAGGACTATGGCCGAACATAAGGGTACGGAAATTTTACCTATCGATTCTGAACATAGCGCTATTTTCCAGTGTCTCCTCGGAGAAGATAAACGATCCATAGAGAGGCTAATACTAACGGCTTCGGGAGGCCCATTTTGGGATATAGATGGATCGGAACTCGATACTAGGGCGACTATCGAGGCATCCTTAAACCACCCGAAATGGAAAATGGGAACTAAAATTAGTATTGATAGCGCAACGATGATTAATAAAGCTTTCGAGATTATCGAGGCAGCAATTCTTTTCGATATCAATATCGATAAAATAATTTCAATTATTCATCCAGAAGCCGTTGTTCATGGACTAATCGAATTCGCAGATGGGAATGTTAAAGCGATCCTTTCAGTTCCAGAGATGATTTTACCGATATCATATGCATTAAACTATCCTTACCGGAATTGTTCTAATTATAAAAACTTCGATTTGAGTAAAGTGGGTATGTTGAATTTTATTGTCCAAAAGGACTGGCAACGAAAAAATATTAACCTAGGATACATAGCATTTCGCGAAAATAAAACGATAGCTCTCACGATTGCAGATGCATTAGCCGTTGATAGATTTGTAAAAGGTCAAATTGGGTTTACTCAAATTTATCGATTAATACTTAAGATATTGGAAGAATCTTTGCCAGAAAAAATAGAAGCATATGAAGATATTCAATCAGTTATTACTGAATATTTATTAAAATATGGTTGAACCCTGAATCTTTCCATAACTAGGGCTGTTATATTTTCAGCTATCGGATGTAGTTTTGTTAACATTGGGCCAATTGACACGTTTTATCTAGAGCGTGTACAATAGATTTCGTGAACTTGGAAAAATCCCATAACGAAAAAGGCTTCGAAAAATGAAGGTGACTAATTCCGTAAAAACGCTGCGTAATCGACATAGAGCTTGTAAGCTCGTTAGGCGTAAGGGGCGTTTGTATGTTATTAATAAGCAGATTCCAAAGTTTAAGGCGAGGCAAGGTTAGCCTTTTTGGCTGGAATATACGTCATTATCGCGGCTGCTGGAACTGGAAGGCGATGTGGTGGTTTCATTCCGAAGCAATTTCGGGTAATCGGAGGTGAGGCCGTTGTCAAACTGGCGGTTCAGCCTTTTTTACAATTTTCTTGTATCTCTGGCCTCGTTTGTGTCATCCCGGATAGTTTTCGCGAGGTCTACGATGGGATTTTTCGCGAATACTCTGATCGGCGCATTTTACCGCCCATATGCGGCGGTTTATCCAGATTCGATTCTGTAAGACGTGGCCTTAATCATTTAGCTGAGCACGCTCCTGAATATGTTTTGATTCATGATGCTGCTCGGGCATTTTGCCCTTCTTCTATGATCGAACGCATTCTCGAAGCCGTTCGACCAGAAGCTCGAGCCGTCGTTCCTGTTATAAAATCTGCAGATTCTGTGAGGGTCGCAGGTAAAGCTGTCGACAGATCTCACGTGGATTTGGTGCAAACTCCTCAGGCGTTCGATTTTAAATTAATTCACGGATTGTATAACCGATTCGAAGAGTCACAAGAATTTAGCGATGATTCTGCTCTATGCGATGCCGCCGGAATTCCGATCACTATGGTCGATGGGGACAGAGAGAACAGAAAAATTACCTTTCAGGAGGATTTTAAAATAACAGGTATACGAACTGGATTTGGATTTGATGCACACAGATTCTCGACCGACACAAGCCGAAAATTATATCTTATGGGGATTTGTATTGATAAACATACTGGATTGGAAGGATACTCAGATGCTGATGTCGGAATCCACAGCATCGTCGATGCAATTTTGGGGGCGATGGGGTCTGGTAGTATCGGTAATCATTTTCCGTCCAGCTCTGATAAATGGAAAGCAGCTAATTCCAAATTGTTTTTGCTACATTGTCGCGATCTCCTGAAGCAGAGTAATTCAGTAATAAATAACATCGATGTAACGATCGTTTGTGAATTCCCGAGAATTGACGATTATGTCGATTCGATGAAACGGGAGGTATCGAAATATCTTGAAATCCGAGAAGATGCTATTAATATTAAAGGTAAGACTACGGAAGGTATGGGGTTTACCGGTCGTCAGGAGGGAATTGCCGTTTATTCGGTTGTTATCATAACCTACAGAGAATAACTATCCTTTATCGATTTCAATATATTACTCAGTTACGACATCTTTTATTATCAATTTCCACAATTACCGTATACCATATCAATATGAAGAGATTCTGCATTGATCTACTCCCTTGATTCCATCGGTCTGTTAATGTGATAATCTTATCCGTTCTAGATTAATTCTGAAGCAGCGTGAATCTTCTCGTATTAAAAGAAATCGATTTTCTCGATTATAGGGTCGCAGTTACTCCAGAAATAGGTAAGCGATTCACAGAACTTGGGCATTTAGTCTTAATTGAAACCGAAGCTGGGATTCGATCTGGGTTTTCGAATCACGATTATGTATCTGCTGGGTGTGAGATTATGTTTAATCGTTGTTTCACGGATATCGATATTGTGTTTTCGGTAAATCCGTTACCGGCAGACTGTATTCGCTCTCTGGCTCCATCGACAGTAGTCATTTCGCCTCAAGACCTTTTTTCGCGAGTCGAGAATTTGACCTTATTGACGGAAATGAGAGTGACGTCCTATGCCCTTGATCTTATTCCTAGGACTACCAGGGCTCAGTATATGGATATCTTATCCTCACAGGCAAATCTTGCCGGGTATAAGGCTGTTATTGAAGCGGCTCATTTGCTTAATCGAGCACTTCCCCTCATGATGACAACGGCCGGAACGATCCCGGCGGCTAAAGTCTTAGTAATCGGAGCTGGAGTTGCTGGGCTTCAGGCCATCGCGACTGCTAAAAGGCTTGGGGCGATCGTGAGTGCCTTTGATGTCAGAGCGGCCGCCAAGGAACAGGTGGAAAGTCTTGGAGCCAAGTTCATTGATATTGAAAATGCTGAAAGAACTGATGGGGTATACGCTAAGAGAATGACTAGTTATTACAAAAAAATGCAGGAAAAAAAGCTTTTATCAGTTTTATCACATCAGGATATCATTATTACGACGGCTCAAATCCCTGGGAAAAAGGCGCCAGTTATCCTGGAGGCCGAAATGATTAAAGTTATGAAAACAGACTCCATAATAATCGATTTGGCTTCGAAGAGCGGCGGGAATTGCGCATTCACGAAACATGGTAAAACCGTCGAAATGGATGGCGTTACGATTGTATCATTCGATAACATTTTAAACCTTATTCCGCACGATGCATCCAGATTATTTGCAAAAAACATTTTTGCCTTTTTCGAATTTTTGACACAAAAGATGGAAGAGAATCCTGATATTTCTACGATCGAGGATGAGATTATTAAAGCGACGTTATTAACATATAATGGTAGACTTATGAATGCACAAATGGGGAGGTTACAAAGGAATCAATGTTAAGTCCAGAAACATTAACCATTTTCGTCTTAGCCTGTTTTGTTGGATACTATGTGGTATCAAAGGTGCCGCCGGCCCTTCATGCCCCGTTAATGTCGGTAACTAATGCAGTTTCTAGCGTTATCATCATAGTTGCTCTGGACATTTCGGTTATCGGTTCGATTAATTCGGATACCGACATTTGGTCATCGTGGTTCGGTACTGCAGCTATTTTCTTGACGATGATCAATATCGTTGGAGGGTTCGTGTTGACTAACCGGATGCTCGAAATGTTCACGAAAAAGAAAAAAAATAAATGATCAATAAGAAATTACTGGATGAAGCGGAACATTTGAGGCGCGAAATTCGTAAACATGATCGTTTATATTATAACAGCGCTTTTCCAGAAATTTCCGATTCTGAGTATGATGAACTTCGCAACAGACTCAAGGAGCTCGAAACGGAATTTCCGGAAATTATAACTAAAGATTCTCCAAGCAATAAAATCGGAGCTCCAATTGGACTAGACTCTACCAAGGTTCAACACAAAAATCCAATGTTGTCTCTCGAGAATGCGTTTTCTGAGGAAGATCTTAAGAATTTTTTACACAGAGTTTCCAGATTTTTAATGCTTCAACAACCCGATATATCATTTTGCGCAGAACGAAAAATAGATGGGCTATCGGCCTCAATTATTTATGAAAATGGCAGTCTGAAGTATGCAGCAACTCGAGGAGATGGTTATGTCGGAGAGGATATTACCAGAAATCTTATGACGATTAAAGATATCCCATACGAAATAGGTATGGATGGCGAAATAGAGGTTAGAGGAGAAGTTTATATGCCCGTTGCGATTTTCGAGGAGCTTAATAAAAAACGGGAGGAGGCTGATGAGCGGCTTTTTTCCAACCCAAGAAATGCGGCAGCTGGATCAATTAGACACCTCGATCCAGCCGTTACTGCCTCGAGAAATCTGAGATTCTTCGCTTATTATATTGATTTTTTTGATCAGGGTATAGAGGTGAATACTCAGTATGAAATGCTAGGTCTTTTAAAAAGCCTTGGATTTATAGTTTCTGATTATGAACTGTGTCATAAAAAGAAAGGTACACTTCTAAATAATATGATGGATTTTTACACACGAACTTTAAACTCGAGATGGTTACTGGAATACGAAATCGACGGGGTCGTTTTTAAAACGAACGAAATCAAGCTTCAAAAACGGCTTGGGTTTATTGGAAGAAGTCCACGACATTCTATTGCCTTCAAATTTCCGGCAGAAGAGGCTAAGACGAAAGTGTTGGATATCTCCGTTAATATTGGGCGTTCTGGAAAGGTAACTCCCGTTGCGATCTTGGAACCCGTAGTCTTGTCCGGAGCTACTATATCTCGGGCTACTCTTCACAATTGCGAAGAAATTAAAAGGAAATGCATATCGATTGGTGATACCGTAACAATCCTGCGCTCCGGAGACGTTATTCCAAAGATCATATCTATTGATTCATCTGTACGTCATCAGGGATCCAAGAGCTTTGATATTCCAGACCGTTGTCCGGCTTGTGGCTATAAATTAGTTAAACGTAATGGACATATTGATCTGTTCTGTAGTAATCGTTATCGCTGCCCAAGTCAAATAAGCAAGTATATTTCGTATTTTGTTTCGAAAAGCTGTTTTGATATAATTGGACTTGGAGAGAGACAGGTTGAAGAGTTTTACGCAGAAGGACGTATTAAATCAGCCATTGATATATTTAGATTACAAGAAGTCGATAATCTGGCTTCTATATCAAATAAGCTTTCTCAAAAACACGGATGGAGCGAGGTTTCTGTCCAAAATCTCTTCGAAAGTATTAACAAATCGAGAACCATAGGTCTACCTAAATTCGTAACATCTCTTGGGATTCCAGGAGTTGGAGAGGTAGTCGCCCAAATTTTATCGAATGAATTTGGTAGTATCGAAGATTTATCACTAGCCTCAATAGAAAAGTTATCTGAAATAAGTGGCCTTGGAGAAATAACAGCTTCGGAAATATTCGATTTTTTTAGAGATGAGTTAAATAAGGGATTTGTCCATGAATTACTTAATTTTGTCCATATCGAGCCATTCCATAAAAAAGAAATTGGGAATAAATCGAATCGATTCTATAATAAGATTATCGTTTTTACTGGGAAATTGATTAAACTCAGCCGATCGGAGGCAAAGCAAATGGCAGCTTCGATGGGAGCTTTAGTTAGTTCAACCGTTTCGACTAAAACGGATTTTGTTATTTTTGGAGAAAATCCAGGTATGAAGCTTAGAAAGGCGGAGGAGCTTAACATTGCGATCCTAACTGAAGATGAGTTTTTAAGTGGATGAAGAACGTATTAATTTGATTTTCCAGAGCCTTAAAGCCCACAATCCGAACCCTAAGAGCGAGCTAATAGCAAAGAATGAGTATACTTTTTGTATCGCTGTACTACTGTCTGCTCAGGCTACCGATAAATCAGTTAACGAAGTAACTCACACTCTATTCGGGATTGCGGATTCTCCGGAATCTATGATAGGACTCGGTGTTGATGAATTGAGGAGATACATCAGGACCATCGGATTGCATAATTCAAAGGCCAATAATATTATAGCACTATCGAAAATTTTAGTATCACAATTTGAATCTAAAATTCCGAGAACCAGGGATGATTTAGAAAAATTACCAGGAATTGGACGGAAATCGGCAAATGTGATCTTAAATGCTTTGTTTGGTGAGGAAGTGATAGCGGTTGATACTCACGTTTTGAGAGTATCGAGACGATTGGGATTTACAAAATCTAGCAATCGCTACCAAGTTGAGCAAGATCTATTAAAGATCATCCCAAATAAATTTTACAAAAATACAAGTGATTGGCTTGTTTTACATGGTCGGTATATTTGCATCGCAAAGTCTCCGCGTTGCAACGAATGCTTCCTACGTAATATGTGCTTTAAAGATGGGGTGCTATGATATAATTTTATATGTCTAGTTAGTGTAATGAGTTTTTTATGAGTAAGGAAATCCCGTGTAGGCCGTGGCTTATTTGGTGGATTACAGCTGCTTTTTATCTGTATGAACTAGTACTGCGAGTATCTCCCAGCGTCATGACAGAAGGCCTGATGTCATCTTTCAACGCGACTTCAACATTGATCGGAATCTTGGTTTCATTTTACTACTATTCTTATACGGTTTTACAACTTCCGTGCGGAATTATGCTAGATAAACTAGGAGCTAAACGTTTACTATTGGCTTCAGCACTTTTGTGTGTTTTAGGTTCTAGTTTGTTTGCTAGTTCTGAAAAAATTTATATCGCTCAGGTAGGAAGGTTTTTGATTGGTGCCGGTTCTGCCTGCGCTTTCGTCAGCTGTCTGCAAGTTGCGACCAACCTTTTTACAAAAAAGTATTTCGTAGTTTTGGTAGGCATTACGAATGTTATGGGAACTCTGGGGGGACTTTTAGGGGGCTTTCCAATTGCTAAATCCGTTAATACCATAGGTTGGCGGAATACGATTTATATCCTTGCCTCAATTGGACTCGTTATAATAACTTTAATTTTGTTATTTATTCCGAAAAACATCGGAAATATTTCTAGTAACAAAAGTGGGAATTCTAATTCAATTTTGGGTGATATAACAAGTCTCATTAGAAATCATCAAATCGTATTCTCTGGCCTTATTTCAGGTTTGATGTACCTTCCGATTTCTGCCTTCGCAGAGCTGTGGATTGTTCCGTTTTTTATGGCAAAGCATG
>JAISFY010000058.1 GCA_031263345.1 Holosporales bacterium
CGGACCGGACGGCCGAATTGTAAATACTGGAGGGCTTCGGTATCCAGCTGAGCTTTCGGCGCACAAGGGCCTCGATTTACTGGGCGATCTATTTATTCTGGGATGTGATATCATTGGTAAGATAGAATGCTTAAATCCGTCGCATTTACTGAATAATATTATGCTGAGGACTATAATGCTCGAGGTAGCGGATCACGAATTCATCATGGAGCAGTATAAAATTCCTAGTGGACATTTTTCACAAGTTAGTCTCGTATAAACTGCTTTCAAATTTTTTGAAGAATTTATCTTTATTCAAACCGGGGAGAATTGGTTCTTTGAAATCCAGTATTATCGTTCCCGGTTTTTTTAGAAAAGATCGACGAGCCCAGAATTTACCAGATGTAACATTGACCGGAATTACCGGGATGTTCAGTGATTTATAAAGGGCAAATATTCCGCTTTTGAATTCAACGACCAAATCTACAGAGCTTCGTGTTCCATTTGGAAAGATTAATATGCTGCGATCATTTTGGATGGATCGTTTCCCAAATTTTATGAGATTTCGTATTGCCGATACTGGTGATGATCTGTCGACTGGAATACAATCTAGTTTCTTAAAATAGATGCTAGCGATCGGTATATTGAGCAGTTCTTTTTTAATTACCGTTGAAAAATTGTCTAGGATTAATGGGAAAATGAACGTTTCCCAGGTTGACTGATGATTACAGCCGATTATAATATTCGTTTCCTGGAGTATATCGTTTAGCAATTTCAGATTTTTAATTTCATAATCTATTTTCGTAATATACTTGAGACAAAATGTTAGGTACCTTGCCATAGGTTTGTATACGAATTTCATAGCAAATCTCATTGTTTGAAAAAACGTAATAGGATAGGCGATGATCAAATACAGAGCGAAAACTGGCCAAAAAGTACAGGCAAAAACTGCGGATCTTAACATCATTGGATTGCTGAAAAAGGGAAAAATGAAAGACCAACACAAGGAGATATTTTACTTAAGTTATTGAGGCAAATAGAAGGACAGAAAGAAGCCAAAATTAGTACCCGGAAAATGCTAGGCATAGGGCGATGGCTAGTGCGTCTGTAGCATCGGATGGGACTGATCGGCCGCCTCCAGAATCATAATCCAATCGGAGGATTTGCCTTACCATTATCCATACTTGCCTCTTCTCAGCATGGCCGGATCCGGTTATATTTTTCTTAACTGCGTTCGGTTTATATTCGGAGGTTTGTAATCCGGCGATGGAGAGGGCGAGATAAGCTGACGTCCTGGCCATGATCAGTTTTTCACTCGTCTTTGGGTTGGAATTTACGAACACTTCTTCTATTGCGGCTCTCGAAGGACGGTAGGTTGTGACGATTTCGTTTACTCTATTAAAAATCGTAATAAGACGAGATTCCAGTTTTTCCGAAGAATTCGTTCGAATGATACCACAATCGATGAAATTTACTTCCGAACCGGTTAAACTTATAACTCCCCATCCGGTTTGAACTAATCCCGGGTCGATTCCGAGAAGAACATTGTTTCCCAGGTTTTTCATATTTTTGTGTCTTTGATACTCGTTGTTGCGATAGTAATGCACGTTATAAATGATGCACCGGTCAATTTTAAAATTCTGGCACATTCATTCAGTGTTGCTCCGGTTGTTCTAACATCATCGACAAGTAGGATCCGCTGCCCCGTTAATCTTCCTTGGTATGAAAACGCCGAATTGACATTCTCTATTCGTTCGGCTATCGTCTTGTTACTCTGGGACTCAGTCTTCCTAATCCGCTTCAAACTATTATCGACCTGGATGCCGAGGAGCTTCGATAATTCGTTGGCTATTATGCTCGGTGGATTGTATCCTCGTATCAGGTTTTGTGTCCAATGTGATGGAACAGGAATTATGAGATCCGCATTACCGACAATTGGTCCGAATCTAATCACGAGCATACGAACACACGTCCTTGTGGCTCCAATGTCTGCTCTCTTCTTTATCTGAAATATGATACGCCGCGAGAGGTCATTGTACAATAGTAGAGCTCGACCGGCATCGAAATGTATTTTATCGTTTACAGAGCAATCGACACAAATCTGATATTCCTCAAGGGAGTTTGGTGTTGGTAACAACTTGCCACAGCGAGAACAGATCGGAGAATCGATAAAGACGAGTTCAGAAAAGCATTTTGCGCAGAACATAGCATCCGGTGATATTTCTGTTCGACAAATGTAACAACATCGGGGGAAAAGCCAATCGAACATTCTGCGAATCAATCGTAATTCCTCCTAATTCTCAAAAGAAACGGATCTCATTCGTTTTGCAGAGATAAGCTTCGATAGATTATGGTCAACGATAATATCTTCCTCGGACAGCGGGTGAGTAAAAGACAGCCCATCCAGAGAGGTTGCTCTCGATAGCGCAACATAAGTCTGCCCACATTCGAAATTTCTTGTACTTAGGTCGAGCCGAACGTCATTTAGTGTTAATCCTTGAGCCTTATGAATCGTGCTTGCCCAAGCTAATTGAATCGGAAACTGTATATACCTCCCGATGATTTTTTTTTCGATTCTGTTTTCAGATTGATCGAAAGTATAAACATTTCGTTCCCATTTACACTTGTTGACATCGCAAATTTGAGTACTATGATCGATTCGTATAAGAATACTATCGGAAGTTAATTCTTCAACAGTTCCTAGGCTTCCGTTAACCCATCTAAGCTGCGTGTCATTCTTCGTCATCATAACCCTTGCTCCAACCTTTAACTGTAAAAGTTCTGGAGAAGGCAATTTATTCTTCGCGATATTAAAGTCACCTTCTATTTTCCCCATATATTCACAAAGTTCTCCCGGCAATTCCATCAATTTCGATAAATTATACGTATCGGCTGTAATGTTATAAGCAGTTAGTAACAGCGGTACCTCACCGGAATCGTGATCCCGTACACACATTTTATTCAGAAATGCTATACTTTCGAAGATGTTTCTACCCTCTCGAATATTGCCCAATATCTCAATAAATTTTTCATCTCGTTGTCTAAAAACTTTCGTTAACTCTATTATTTTTGGCTCGATTTCTTGAATAATTTTGGAGGAAAAGATATATCGATTTTCATATAATTTACCGAATGAATCACGTTCATCGTTCCCTACGACAGGAGGGAGTTGAAAAAAATCTCCGACCATTATTACCTGAATTCCACCAAAAGGAGAGTCTCTTTTCCTAGTCCTTCGTAACGTAAAGTCGACGGTATCTAGTAGATCGGCCCTCATCATTGAGATTTCATCGATAATCATTCGATCGATACTTTTTATAAGAGAGGCCTGGCGCCCGTAAATTGGAGGAAGATCACGAAGGTCGTTCAATCCGGGAGGAATTTTAAAAAAGGAGTGGATGGTTTGTCCGCCGGCTTGAAGAGCCGCAATTCCAGTCGGAGCTAAAACGACCTGTCGGACATTTCGATTACTTAGAATTTCTCTGATTAAAGTTGTCTTTCCAGTTCCTGCACGTCCAACTATCAGTAGTGGTCTGTCTTTTTCGGTGTCGATAGCTTCGAATATTTTATCAGGGAATTTATACAATCCAGATATTGCCAAAATCTCTATATAGCCACCAGACTGATTATACTAGATTTGGCATCATGTATGGGGGAAAGAACTCAATAACATGGTCGTTTTTTGTAATCGCGTAATCGTCTCGTGTACTACTCTCCTGACAGATTACTACTCTTGAATTTGGGGATTGACACTGATATCATAATTGTTGTTTTACGGCCAACGTATCGTTTTTGGAAGTGTATTCATCGTGATTGATAAGGCCTTTTTCGCCTCTAAAAAGAATATACTGATCGTTGGGTATGGTACCACCGGTAAGTCAGTTTACCATTTTTTACGAGCTAAGGGCCATTCCGTTTCTGCGTACGATGATTTTAAAAAAGGTGTGCCGAATAGGATAAATCTTAAACGGCTGTCTGAGGTTAACCTTGCCATCAAGAGCCCATCCATCCCATTCATGGTACACAATGTTTCTCCTATTATCAAAAGTCTAGATGCCGCGAAAATTCCGATAATCTCTGCATTTGATGTTTTTATGTTATTCAATCCTGACGCTAGGATTATCGGAGTTACGGGGACTAACGGGAAATCGACTACGGCGGCTTTAGCCTATCACGTAATGAAAGATTGTGGAGTTGATGTACAGATTGGAGGAAATATCGGAATCCCGTATTTTGATCTTCCTAAGGTAGAGATATACGTTTTTGAGATGTCTTCCTACGAACTAGCATATTCACAGCTTCTAAAATTTGAAATCGGGTGTATTTTAAACATAGAGCCCGATCACCTGGATTTTCACGGTGATTTTGGAAATTACGTCGCCGCTAAACACAAGATGCTTGATAATACGCGGATTAAAATCTTATCTCTAGAAGACAAATTAACGACCGAAAAGTTCGGTTTTAGGAAAGGGATTGTAAAAGTATCAAATGACAGCGGTTCGCGAGCCGATGTGTCCGTTTTCGAGAAGACGCTAGTTAGAAAAGGTATAGCACCAATCTTGGATCTGGCAGATGGTTCAGCCCTTATTGGGGAGCATAACCACCAAAATATAGCATTTGCCTATGCAATCTGTCGGCAATGCGGAATCCCGGATCATCTGTTTGCCAGGAGTGCGCGATCCTTTCAGCCCCTTCCGCATCGGCTAACCCCAGTCAAAAAAGTAAGAAATATTTTGTTCGTCAATGATAGTAAGGCGACCAATCCAGAATCGGCCGTTAAAGCTCTTGCTACCTTCGTTGGATTTAAAATTTTCTGGCTTGTCGGTGGAAGAAGCAAAAACATTGATGTCGTGAATTTAGTTAGCGAATACCTTCCGAGCGTTCAAAAAATTTACTTATTCGGAGAAAGTGCTGAAAAATACGCTCAGGTTTTCGATGGGATAAAAAATACGGTAGATTGCAAGACTATGCTGAGCGCGATACATCTCGCTTATAAAGATGCGATGATGGAGGCTGGGTCGATTGTTATATTACTATCTCCAATGTGTTCCAGTTTCGATCAGTTTGACAATTTCGAACATAGGGGAGATGAATTTGTAAAGGCCGTGGAGGCAATCGACTAATGTTACGATTTAAAAATCATCTTGCCAAGGTGAGTAATACAGAAGGGGCTAATATTAGTGGAACATCTGAAATCTTGAGGCTCCAGGATGTATCAATGGATTTTAAATCTGGAGAATCTTTAGTCCATGTCTTGCAAAACTTTTGTGCCGTTATTCATGTTAGCGAAAAAGTTGCTCTCGTGGGATCGAGTGGGACTGGGAAATCGACTATTCTACAAATTTCAGCCCTTCTCGAACAGCCGACGAGTGGGTCGGTTTTTGTGGATGGCAAGAGAGCAAGTTCTTTATCCGATGATGAGAAGGCCAAAATCAGGAGAGATAACATAGGTTTCGTCTATCAGTCTCACAACCTGTTACCAGAGTTTAGCGCATTGGAAAATGTTATCATTCCTCAATTAATCAAAAAAGTTCCGAGAAAGGACGCAGAGGTTCGAGCAGAAAATTTGCTATGCTCTGTCGGTTTAGAACATCGTTTACATCATAAGCCAGCCCAACTATCAGGAGGAGAAAGGCAACGTGTCGCGATCGCGAGAGCCCTCGTCAATGAACCAAATATTATAATCGCAGACGAACCGACCGGAAGCTTAGATCCGGAAACTGCTGATATCGTTTTCGATTTGTTTCTAAATTTGGCGAATAATTTTAGGGTTTCCATTTTTATGGCAACTCACAATCTCTGCTTAGCGGAGCGAATGGATAGAATTATCTCGACGGAAGGTAAAGCGTGAATTCTTCTTGATCTTGAATGAGGTGAAATGCTAAATTATCGTAGTGTTTACCGGTTGGGTCTGGGAAAGGTTTTAGTATGGCCTCTCATGAGTCCGCGAAAAAGAGTATAAGAAAAACGGCGAGACAGCGGGTTGTTAACATAAGCCGTTTGAGTCGTATTAGGACGTTTATCAAAAAGTTAGAATCTGATATAGCAAATAAATTGGATAAGGAAGTTATCTTCGCTACGTTTTCGGTGATGCAGAAAGAGATTATGCGTGGTGTTGGAAAGCGCGTAATCCATAAAAATACGGCAGCTCGGAAGATATCTCGTATGAATAAGAAAATGAAACTTATCATTGGAGAGAATCAATAAGACCGGTCGATTCTAAAGCTGCGTCCGGTCGTATATACGATGTCGCCATCGTTGGGGCTGGTGTTTCTGGCCTTTATGCATCATATTGCTGTGGATTTTTGGCTGCCTTAAAGGCCTGCGTTGTCGAAGCTGCGGCCATTCCTGGTGGTCAGTGTGAGACACTTTATCCCAGGAAGAGAATGTATGGGGTGCCTGGATTTCAGGATATTGTAGCTAGGGACTATATTTCGGTCCTGGCTAATCAGTGTCTTCCGCATGCGACCGCGACCTTGTTCGGGCAGAGAGTTAACAGAGTTTCGCGAATTGGAGCCAGAGAGTTTAAGATCGATACAGATCAGGAATCGGTAGTTTCTAGATTCCTCATTTTGGCGATCGGAATTGGGGATACCGTTCTATGTGTTCCTGAAAATATCTTAATAAACATTGACAACACATCCGATTTTATTCAGCATTACTGTTCCAGTGTTAATCTTTTTGCTGGGAAAAGAGTAGTTATCGCAGGAGGTGGAGATTCTGCCATCGATTTCGCGATAGAGTTATTGATGATCGCTAAGCAGGTAATTTTAGTTCATAGACGATCCGAATTCTCCTGCGAACCATCGAAATTACGGATAGTTAACGAATTGGCTGAAGCTGAGAATATTTCCCTCAAATTAGATTATGATATTCTGGAGCTTGAGGAATCTGCGATTCGACGTTGTGTGAGAATTAGAAGGAAGAAGGATATAAATATTGAAGAGATTACTATTGATCATGTTATTTTTTGCTATGGCTTTTCGGTAAAACCTCCATTAATCTGCGGCCTCGAGGAAATGGGAATACAGACTAACGATTTCCCCGTAAAAGTTAATATAGAAACCATGGAAACGTTAATAAATGGTTGTTACGCGATCGGAGATGCTATAACTTACCCTGGCAAGAAGAAGAATGTGGTACCATGCCTCTTTGAGGCCGATAGGGCCGTACGCGCGATTAGGGATAAGGTAGTCCGATCGTAACTGTTTGTGTTTTTTGTGTATGCAGCAATTTATAAGGATTAGGGGAGCTAGAGAACATAACCTGAAAAACGTCGATTTAGATATACCGAAAAATAGGTTGGTTGTCATAACGGGGCTAAGCGGCTCTGGGAAATCGACTCTGGCATTTGACACTTTATACGCTGAGGGACAAAGACGATACGTAGAAAGCCTATCTGCATATGCTCGGCAATTCCTCAATCTCATGCCGAGACCAGCCGTTGACAGTATCGATGGATTGAGCCCATCAATTTCGATCGAACAGAAGACGATTTCCAAAAATCCAAGATCAACCGTAGGTACTATAACTGAAATTTATGACTATCTCAGATTACTGTATGCACGAATTGGCATTCCGTTTTCTCCGACGACTGGACTCCCGATACGGGCACAGACAGTTTCGCAGATCATTGATGCGATTTTAAAATATCCAGCCGGAACGAAGCTATATATTTTGTCTCCAATGATTCGGAGTAGAAAAGGGGAATTTAAGAACGATTTAATGGCTATAAAAAGGGCTGGCTTTGAGAGGGTTTTTGTTGATGGACGGTTATATCTCATAGACGAAGTTCCAGCTCTTTCAAAAAACGTAAAACACGATATTTCGATTATAGTTGACAGAATCTTAATCCCTACTGAAAGCGATGAGATCGATGAACTCAGGCAAAGGCTCGCAAATTCGGTTCCAGTATCTCTAAGAAACTCTGGTGGATTATTAATTACAAAAAATCTTGAAAATAACAAAGAACGGATTTTTTCTGAAAATTTTGCATGTCCAGTGTCCGGATTTTGTATCGAAAAAATCGAACCTAGATTGTTTTCATTTAACAATCCAAAGGGAGCGTGTAAATCGTGTAGAGGAATTGGTTTTTCCGGCCCGGGATCATCATTTTCCGGACGCCCATCAGCTTCCGACGGTGACGAAGATCCTGATTATGATATCCTAATGCCGAAGGAGGTATGCCACGTCTGTCAGGGAACGAGACTCTCTGCGGAAGCGCTGAGTATCAAGATTGACAGCAAAAATATTGCTGAAGTTTCGAATATGTCAATAGATTCTGTGATGGATTGGATTGTTCAATTACAGAATAAGCTTGATCAGAAAGAAATGGCTATTGCCGGTAAAGTTCTTAAGGAAGTTGAAAATCGGTTGCAATTTTTAGTTAATGTTGGATTAGAATATTTAACATTATCTAGGGCATCCGCGACCTTGTCTGGTGGCGAGAGTCAGCGAATAAGACTCGCATCTCAGATCGGCTCTGGCTTGACGGGAGTTATGTACGTCCTCGATGAACCATCGATTGGTCTTCATCAGCGAGATAATGGCCGACTGATCTCGACTTTAAAGAAACTCAGAGACTATAATAACTCGGTCATCGTCGTTGAGCACGATGAAGATGCTATGTACGCTTCAGACTGGATCATCGATATGGGGCCTCGGGCAGGCGTTCATGGTGGACAAATTTGTGCCTGTGGAACGATCGAGGAGATTAAGAATAATCCTAATAGTTTAACGGGAGATTATCTTTCTGGAAGAAAGACGATAGAGGTTCCTAAGACGAGGAGATGGATCAATAAGGCCAACGGTTTACACATAGTCGGAGCCAATGCAAACAACCTAAAAAACATTAATGTAAAAATTCCGCAAAATGCCTTTGTTTGTGTTACTGGAGTTTCAGGATCTGGAAAATCAACTCTTATCATTAATATTCTATATGCAGCAATTTTTAGCAAAATGAATCACAAAATGCTAAGTATTAAAGGGTTGCAGGAAATTAAAAATATTGATATGGTAGATAAAGCTATTAATATTAATCAATCCCCGATAGGTAGAACTCCTAGATCAAATCCAGCAACTTATGTTGGTTGTTTTTCGGATATCAGGGCATTGTATGCGGATCTTCCGGAGTCTCGTGCTCGTGGATATTCAGCGAGTCGCTTCTCATTCAATATCAAGGGGGGAAGGTGTGAGGCTTGTAAGGGAGATGGTGTTATCAAAGTCGAGATGCATTTTTTACCCGATGTATACGTTATGTGTGATCAGTGTGCCGGATCGCGTTTTAATCGTGAGACGCAAGAGATTAAGTATAAAGGAAAGAGTATTTCAGATGTTTTGGATATGACAATCGAAGATGGTGCTAGCCTTTTCAGAAATCAGCCGGCGATTTACCAGAAACTGCATTGTTTGTGTAAGGTTGGGCTTGGGTATTTGACCATAGGGCAAAAGGCGACGACCCTTTCGGGAGGGGAAGCACAGAGGGTCAAGCTCGCTAAAGAGCTATCCAGGAGATCGACTGGCAAGACCATGTATATCCTCGACGAACCGACTACTGGGCTTCATATGGATGATATTAAGAAGCTGCTTGAGATTTTACATCTGCTGGTAGATTCTGGAAATTCTGTAATCGTCATTGAGCATAACATGGATGTCATAAAAACGGCTGATTGGATTATAGACATTGGCCCAGAAGGGGGTGCGAATGGAGGAACGATTGTTATCGAAGGTCCTCCAGAGGTGATTGCTCAGTGTGAGGCCAGTTATACGGGCCGTTATCTGGCGAAGTATCTCTAGTGTTCTCAAAAAAACAGATATCCATTGGGAATATTGAAATTGGTGGAAATGCACCCGTTTCGATTCAGACTATGACGAATACTAATACGGAGAATGTTCAGGCGACGGTAGCTCAGATTGAGCTTGCAAAGGAGGCTGGATGCGATCTAATTCGGATTTCTTGCCCAACCAGGGAATCTACTGTATCCCTGCGAGAAATTTTGAAAATTATTAAAGAAGATCGGTCAGTAGATTTGCGGTATATCCCAGTCATAGCCGATGTTCATTTTAATTATAAGAGGGCTATCGAGGCAATTGATGCCGGCGTTCATGGAATTCGTATAAATCCAGGAAATATAGATACATTTGGATTACAAGAAACGGTCAAGGCCTTAAATGGCTCTGATTGCGCTTTACGTATTGGAATTAATTCCGGATCGATTGAAAGAGATATTCTTAATAAATACGGGGAACCGACGGCTGAAGCGCTAGTTGAAAGCGCCGTATTAAGCTGTAAAAAGCTGGAAG
>JAISFY010000085.1 GCA_031263345.1 Holosporales bacterium
ACTGGTACGATGGCCTTAGTAGCTTGAGTTATTCTCGATCTCGCATCGTCGATATCGATAAAACCGTCATCACAGTCTACGTCACATGGAACCGGAAGGGCTCCAGTTGCCCGGATCGCTTGAAATGTTGCGACGAAAGTAAATGTTGGGACTAAGACCTCATCTCCTATCCCGATTCCGCTAGCTTGAAGAGAAAGCTGAAGCGCGGCCGTACATGAACTTACACAAGAAATGCTTGCATTTTTCATTCCAAAAAAATCGAGCAATTCTGCTTCAAATTGCTTAACCACGGATCCCATACTAACCTTCTGACTAAGCAGGACCTCAGAAACGGACTCGATTTCTGCATCTCCGAAACATGGTGATGACAGCCTGATCGTTGACATATTTCCGATCTGAGAAGAATAAAAGACGGATCGTTCAGGAGTCAGTGTATACTACTTCATAGTAGTCGGAAATAGGATTTTTTTGAAACTCGACAGCAGAATGGAAAGAGTAGTTTCTTCGGAAATATTGAACGATGAGCTGTTTGCAGAAAAATCTCTAAGACCAAAATCATTGGAAAATTTTACTGGTCAAAAAGAAATTTGCCATAATCTAAGGGTTTTCATTGATGCGGCTAAGGCGAGAGACGAACCTATAGATCATATCCTACTATCCGGTCCTCCTGGCCTCGGTAAAACGACGATGGCGCAGATAGTAGCGTATGAAATGGGAGCGACATTGAAGGTAACGGCTGGCCCCGTCCTAACGAAGCCAGGGGATTTGGCGGCTATCTTAACAAATCTGTCTGCAAATGATGTGTTATTTGTCGATGAGATTCATAGGATGTGTCCTGCCGTCGAGGAGATGTTGTATCCAGCGATGGAAGATTTCAAGATTGATATCATAATTGGTGAAGGACGATCGGCTAGAACATTAAGGATCGACGTTCCTCCATTTACGATAGTTGCCGCCACGACGAGATTGGGGCTCTTGTCTCAGCCTCTGAGAGAAAGATTCGGTATTCCGCTGCGATTTGAATTTTACAACGAGCGGGAACTATCGACGATCATCACTAGGAATTCGGGTTTACTCGGCATCGAAATAGAAGAGGAGGCTGCAACGGAGATCGCAGTAAGATCTCGTGGTACTCCGAGGATTGCTTACAGGTTACTGAGGAGGATCAGAGACTTCGCAACCGTCGGGCGAGAGGTATGCATTTCTCACGGATTGGCGAAAGATTCTATGAATCGTCTTAAGGTCGATCCGGTTGGGCTCGATTCGGAAGACAAGAGGTATCTCGAAGTAGTTAAGGATCTGTTTGGCGGTGGTCCGGTCGGTCTGGAAACTCTAGCTGCGGCCCTATGCGAATCGAAGAATACGATAGAGGAGGTTATAGAGCCGTATCTGATACAAATCGGTTTTATTCAAAAAACTCCACGAGGCCGTATTTTAACGCCTCGTGCCAATTCCCATTTTAGCCTCCTTTCCCTGGATGAAATCCATGAATAGGATTGCCTACTTAACGCGATCTCTATCGATCTTTCTTTTTTAAAAAATATATTACAATCGGATCAATGCTTTTAGAATCTTTTATAAAATAAGATATATAACGCTGATGCAGTCTAATCATTTAGATTAAAGGACATTTTTTCCTTTGTGGGACAAAAAACAGTTTGCACAATGTACATCAAGGCAATAGCCTAGATTAGGATCCCGGTTATTCCAGAAAGCTTAGATGGTGGTCACAACAGGACTCGAACCTGTGACAACTGCGATGTGAACGCAGTGCTCTACCAACTGAGCTATGTGACCTTCATTCGCTTCTTTCCGGATATTTTTTCCATTAGCTCCTGCACGGGACTGTAATTATCGGGATCTTAGTAGAAACGAACATATCCCATTTTATAACAATTATTTGCAATTAGGAGGAAAATCATGAACATTTCAGACGAGAGACCATCAATGCCGACAGATTCTGCATCTTTGGATATCAAGAAATTCATATCGTATTTAAAAGGGAACAAGGATGAGCAGGAAGAAATGAACATTCCAGTTTCTATATCAAATTCGATAATCGATCGAATTCAATCTTTGTGCCCGATTAAGGCTCTATCGCGAGTAACTTATACGACGAACGATCGACTCGATGTCGTCGTAGATTCGGATGAAACGGAGGCATCCGGATGGATCACGAACGAACTTATTCGCGGAGATGAATTAGCATCGATTTCAAAGATTTCGATTCATCTTCATCAGCTTTTTGCGAAACCGAAGGTTGCGCATTCTCTTCTTGATGATCATTCTATTAAAGTCGAAGAATTTATTAAGGATAAAATTACAATCCAAATGGCAGCCTCTGAAAACAAAGCATTTTTGTTTGGAGATGGAGTTTCACAACCGAAAGGAATCTTGACATACGATATTTCGATCGAAGAATTGACTCCAAGGACGATTCAGGGAGTAAATGGAGGGGATGTCGGAGAAATTTCAAATTATTCGAAGATCGTAGATCTCATGGAATTACTTCCATCAAAATATCTTTGCGGAGCCACTTGGATAATGTCTCGAAATGCGGCATCACACATCAGAACGATCAAAGACGAGACGACTCGCAAATTCCTATGGCAAAATTCGATAGCTCATGGAGTTCCTGATACCCTCCTCGGATACCCTGTCATCATCTGCGACGATATGCCAAAAGTTAGTGAGGTAAAGGACGGCAAATGCATCCCAGTCCTGTTCGCTAATCTTTTTGAGGGATACCAGATTGCGGAAAAACCAAGTATCACAATCCTAAAAGATCCATACAACTCAAAACCATTCGTAGAATTTTATGCCACAAAAAGGATAGGCGGAGATATAGTAAACTTCGATGCGATAAAGGCCCTCGTTTTAACTAATTAGGCAAAAACCATAACAAGGGAAGACATGATATGGGAACCCTGTTTAGGGGGCTCCCATATACCCCCGGTTAATTCGTCCAAATTAATGAACGAACCCCCTTTGCGCCATGACGCAATATAATAATATCATAATGTGATTAGTGAATAAATAAAAAAAGCTTTGTTTTAAGGCTCGAATTTTAGTTACCAAAAATTTTCAAAAAAAACGCCAACAAAACGATATTTATCAAGGAGGGAAATATGATATCAGCATCAATTTTGCAGTCCATTTTATCATTAGTGCAACTTTCTCCAAGAATAACGAAATGGTTATCTGGATCCAGTATTGCACTCGTCTCTAAGCAGATCCTCGATATAGCCAAAAACGTTACGAACAGTAAGAACGAGACTGAAGCCGTCGAAAAATTAAAAACCGATAGGAACATGCTTTTGCTCTTCCAGAAGGTTCTAATTAGCTCGGAGAGAGAAATCGAATTGGCCGTCATCAAAGATAAAGAAAACGCTAGAACACGAGATATAGCAATCATCAATACTGGCCGCCGCAATATCCGGGCCGATGTGATGGTTATCTCAGCTGCTTTAGGGTTAATCATTTGTCTTGCCACGATAGTAGTGTATCGCAAAAGTCTTCCTGGCGAGGCCGTCGGAATCATTTCGACCGTTGCCGGGATATTTGGGGCATGTCTCAAGGATGCATACAATTTCGAGTTTGGGTCGTCTCGAGGGAGTAAGGAAAAAGACCAAACGGTTGCCTCGATACTAAACCGGATTAGCTAAAAGATAGGTGATTAACCGAAGATTATCTTTTGGGGGAATTATAGTAGCTTATTTTGATTAATGTGTGTTACCATTCTATCCCAAGTTCTAAGGAGATTTTGCTGTGGCTAAATTATACTTTTACTACTCTTCGATGAATGCTGGAAAGTCTATTAGGCTTTTGCAGAGTAGTTTTAACTACCGTGAAAGAGGTATGGATACCATTTTATATACATTCAAATTCGACAATAGGTTTGGAGATGCTAAGATTTCTTCCCGTGTCGGGTTGGATGCCCCCGCCAATACTTTCGATCCCGAATTAAATATTTTTGCAGATGTGCTGAAGAAGAAGACGCCTAAAACTGCTTGTATATTAGTGGATGAGGCTCAATTTTTAACAAAAAATCATGTTCGGGAATTATGCAGAGTAGTTGATGAGCTCGATATTCCCGTTCTAGCATACGGTTTGCGATCGGATTTTTTGGGTGAACCATTTGAAGGCAGTATGTATCTACTGGTACTAGCCGATGAGCTCGTCGAGGTAAAGACCATCTGCCACTGTGGGAAAAAGGCAATAATGAACGCGAAATTCGATGCCAATAAAAAGATTATACGCAATGGCGAACAGATTGATATAGGTGGTAATGAGAAGTATGCTCCGCTCTGTCGAAAGCATTTCGTCGATGGGGTTATTGATGGCCCAGTGAACTGAATTTGAGAAAAGAGTTAAAGATATGTTACAATAAAGGTATGCAATAGTTTGTTTGGTGTATTTCCCCATGAAGGGTAATGTTTTAGAAGCGATTATTGGAGGTGTAGTCTTAATAGTCGCGTCTTTTTTTATGTATTTTGCCTATACTTCCAGTGGCGAGAAGGTTAAGCAGGGATACGTATTACTGACCCGCTTTGAGGATGTTAGTGGAATTATGGTTGGTTCTGATGTAAAATTGAATGGTATAAAAATTGGTATGGTGAAGTCTCTGTTACTCGATGAGAATTATCAAGCTAATGTTAATATACTGATTAAGGAAGAAGTCAAGATCCCTGTGGATAGTGCTGCGCATGTTTCGACAGAAGGCCTTATGGGGAACAAGTTTATTTCCATCGTTCCTGGATTTAAAGAAGAAAAATTGAAGGAAGGAGATGAAATCGAAGTAACGAGATCTGCCGTTAACCTTGAAAGATTGATCGACAAGTTCTTGATTGGCATGGGTAAGAAGTAAAAGATGAAAGATGGTATTATCGACTTGCTAAATGAAAAAAAGGCATTCGATATCGTTGAGTTTGATTTATCGGGAAGATCGGAGAGATTGTCCGATGCCTGTATCATAGCCACTGGAACTTCTGCCCGCCATCTTCGATCCGTTGCCGATTGCATTTACCGATATATGAAGAATAATTGGCATAGCTCGCGGATTGAAGGGAGGGCTGAGAGTGGATGGGTTATTGTTGAATCCAATGGCGTTGAAGTTCATTTATTTAAGCCAGAATTCCGGGAATATTACGCCCTGGAAGAATTATATACTCGTTAGTTTAAATTTAGATACTTGGTAACCTGAAGAATTGATTCCTGTTTGTTATGAATTCCATCATCGAGGATTGGGATCACTCGTTTGAATATATCATGAGCCATTGGGGCGACGTTCCATCCGGCCGTGGCGAATCCGTGTGTCCCTTCGATAGGTTTTGGGTCATCGAGCATGACGAGTAGTAGGTATTTTGGTTTATTTCCTGGGAAGCCACCGATGAATGTAGTAATCCGGGATCGTTTATTCTCATTTCCATAGCCACGTCCATGTATTTTGTATGAAGTTCCCGTTTTCCCAATTATATCAATTCCATCGACTCCGGCCTTCCTTCCAGTTCCATATCGAATGACGGCCCCCATCAATTCTCTAACTATGGCTGAGGTCCGTTTTGATATAATTTGTTCATCGGTGTGGCGTGCGCCGTTTCGTAGAAGGGTTGGCCATACTTTTATGCCATCGTTGACGATCGAGGTTACGATGGATAGTAGATGAATTGGTGAGATGGAAACACCGTATCCATAAGACACTGTCGTAGCCGCGTTATTCCATATACTTGGGATAATTGGAGGCCCGATTTCTGGAATTTCGAGATGGATCTTTTCCATGACTCCGAAATTCATCATATACCTCTCTTGTGTATCGAATCCGAATTGTCTAGCTATTTGAACGGAGGCTATATTGGAAGAGAAAACGAATGCTTCCACGAGTGATAACATTCTGTTTTTACCACGAAAATCACTGATCGTGTATCGCCCAAGTTTGATCGGAACAGTTGCGTCAAACATACTATCTAGTCTAGCGGCTCCAGAATCGAGGGCAATCGCCACGTTTAGAATTTTAAATGTAGATCCAGGTTCGAAAACGCCGAGAGTATTACGATTGAACATGTTAATACTCGTCGTTTTAGCGACATCATTCGGATCAAAATCTGGCAGAGAGACCATCGCTATTATCTCACCGCTAGTAGAGATTAATATCGCATTCCCGCCAACTGCTTTGAACTTACGGACATTTTTTTGCAATTCTTCGTGAATTATTGATTGTATTCTAAGATCTAAACTTAAGATCAATTTTTTTTTTGTATCGTTAGAAATTACAAGCTGGTTATTAAACTTTTTCTCTATGCCGCTAACACCATTCCCGTCAATATCGGAACAACCGATGATGTGAGAAAATAGATTGCCATGAATATATATCCTTTTGTAATCCTTTTGAAAATTTATTCCAGGAATCCCGAGATCCATTATCTTTTCTCTTAATTGCGGCGTAACGTGTCTCGTAATCCATACGAAATGCTTCGTTTTATCATTCAACTTTTGTCGAATAATGTCAGTCTTCGGTAGTTCTCGGATCTTTGACAATTTTATGGCCGCATCATTAATATCGATGATGACTGATGGATCGGCGTAACAGGAGGCCGTCGTAATGCTCGTTGCCAAGATAGACCCATTTCTATCGACGATATCTGCCTTCCTTATCACTCCACCTTGATCTGGTACAACTTTTACTGCTGAACTTTCTTCAAAAACCATGAGAATAGCGAGTCTGTACGAAATACAGACAAAAATCATGGTACCGAAAATACATGAAACGATGATTCGTACTCGAAGAGTTTCCATGAGTTTGGAGTGGGACCTTGCCTTTCTCCATAATGAAAACCCTTCAAAGAACGAACCTTTTAACAATTAATCCTCCAAGATTTTATCCAAAAACGAGCGGAATGCCACATCTTTAGATGAGGAAATACGATTATTACCGTATAACTCCTCATACTGATTATTCATCAAATCTTCATGATTTATCACTTGAGTATTCTCCATCGGTTTCATTCCTTTTAGATGTTTTTGACATAACTGTTTCAGGCGTTTTGGATCATTAAGATAGCTCCATTCGGCGGAATATATCACAGTGTCGTCAAGGCATTTTTCTATTTCACTTTGCAGGGATTGTGCTTTTTTCCTAAGAAACAGGACTTCATATTTAATTCGTGAAACGGTGCCTCCGAGAATGACAACGAGAATTAGGGAAAGCAAGAGGGGCTTGTTCAACTTCTCCTCCTCCAATCGCCGCCAGGTTGTCTACCGACTTCAGATTCATTATACACGAATCCTCTGAGAATAGCAGATCTAGCTCTTGGATTTTTTTTGATTTCTTCATTAGAAGGTTTGATAATAGATTTATTTATATAGTTAATATTGGTTAAATTCGATCTAGCCCAATTTTTAACAATCCTATCTTCAAGAGCATGAAAAGAAATTGTCGCAATTCTTGCGCTGCTTTTTAGGAATTGTGGTAATTGTCTGAGGGCGGTATCTATTTGTGATAATTCATTATTTACAAATATTCGAATGGCTTGAAAGGTTTTAGTTGCAACATCTAGTTTTGAATGTTTCTTTTTGATAGCGACCGTCCTGAACACATTCCGAATAATGTGACGCAAATCAAATGTTGTCGTAATTTTGGATATTTTTCTGGCTTTCGCAATCTCAGCAGCAATCTCTCTCGATTTCGGTTCATCCCCATATTTCCAAATAATTTCTGCTAAATCTTTTTCTTCGAAGGAATTGATAACATCGAAAGCGGACAAACCACATTTTGACATCCTCATATCCAATTTCCCGTCATGAGAAAATGCAAACCCTCTGCTCGAGTCATCAATTTGAAATGAAGAAACGCCAAAATCGAATAAGATGCCATCGAATTTTTCTAAGTCTCCCGTAAGATTTGCTAGTTTATCAAATTCCCCAAGTACAAAATCAAAATTACTTGGATATTCTGCTTTAACTTTAACGGCCCTATCGATAGCATCTGGATCACGGTCCATCCCTAATACATAGCAATCAGAACTTCCTAAGATTGCAATAGAATGCCCACCGCCCCCGAAGGTGGCATCAATAATCCTCTTCCCCGAAGTAGGTTTTAAAATTGATAAAACTTCTGTTACTAAGACGGGGGTATGCATTACCTAAAAATTACAATATATATACCACATTAAAAACTTAGTGGCAAAATTATCGAGGAACCCATGCGGCGCATTATATAGCCAAGGCCAGAATATACTCAACAAACATTACTTTTATTGGAGAGGTGGATGGCGTCATTATTTTCTTTGTAGGCCTGGTTTACCAGTTCGGATAGCAATCTTATCTGGCGAAAGCAGGCAAATTGAGCTTAGCACCCTACAAGTTGGGAGCACTCCCATAACTCATGTACAAATTGAACACCAACAAATACACAACTCATCATCCTTAAGCCCCGTTGAAATAGTGACATCTTAGATCTTCGTT
>JAISFY010000039.1 GCA_031263345.1 Holosporales bacterium
TCGAAATCAAGCAATGTTTTTCCGGGTTTAGCAGTATCGTCCCTTGGCTTATCTTTCTAGCCCTTTCCCTATCGAGCGTCGTGGCGAAGACGACATTAGGACTCCGATTAGCCTATCTATTTGTTAAGCTCTTCGGTAAAAACCTAACCGGTCTGTCGTATAGCGTAATTATAACAGAGTTTTTGGCGACTTTGGTTATCCCTAGTAATACAGCGAGGGGCGCCAATATTGGGCTCCCTCTCGTTACCTCAATCTCTCGGTACGTCGCTTCCAATACGGATGGGGTCCAGGAGAAATCTATTGGATCCTATCTATCGATTTTATATGCTTTTAGTAATGCCATATGTAGCTCCATCTTTATAACGGCAATGATCTCTAATGCTATCATCGTAGAGATTTTATCGAATACTGGAATACACATGAACTGGCTATCGTGGTGTGGGTTTATGTTATTGCCGGGGGGCTGCATTCTTGCATTATTACCCTTCGTTCTACAGCTATTCCTTGAGCAACGAAATACCTTAATTCCAGGTAAACTCAGGGCTCAGGCTGCTATAAGTTATAAATCGATAGGGAAATTAAGCGAACAAGAAAAATGTATTTTAGTTGTTTTTTCGGCAATGTTGTTGATGTGGATTTTCTCGGAGTTAGTTGGAATCCCGATTATTGTTACCGTTTTGATTGGGATCGTAGTTTTCGTAATGCTAGGTTTTTTAAATATAAAGGAAGCATTTTCATCGTATAGCACTTTGAATCCGGTAATAATGCTTGGAATCCTAATATCGTACGTTAATTGCCTCATTTCGTTTGGAGCGGTTGAATGGTTTAATGGAGTTATTTTAAATTACTTGAAGCAGATAGATATTGATAAGGCGTATTATCTGCTGACTGTAACTTATTATTTCACCCATTACTTCTTTTCTGGAGAGGGAGGACGAATCATCGCTCTCTACTCCGTATTTCTCGCAACCGGACTTTCTCTTGGGATAGAACCGATGAAATTGAGTATGACGTTAGCATTTTTCAGTAGTACTTCAGACGTTTTGGCTCACTATACCTGCCCGACATCAATTACCATGTTCAGTACTGGATACATCTCGGCCAGGAAATGGATGATGATCGGCCTGATTACGACCATAATGATAATGGGGATATGGTTTGTGTATGTCGGGATTCGAGGTGGATAAGCACGCAATATCCTAGGTTTTGGATTTTAAGTCAAATAAGTTACAGTATTAAAATTTTAAATATTTTTCTTTTATTTCTTTATTCTCTGCTATTATTTCTTCGTCCTCGGCTATAATCAAAGCTCCATGCTCCTGCAAACCCTTTGAAAACTGCAGTTATTCAAATTTAACGCAATAAAAAAAGTATTGATTATAAAATCCACTAACTTTATTGCGGATATCTCCCAATAGATTCTATGGTTCATTTTGTGTTGACTTTTATTAAAAAAAGTTTATAATTTGTTAAATTTTGAGAGGCGTAAGGTTTTCTGAAATTAGTAGGAGGTGGAGTATGTTGTATAACAGAACTGTGAATGGAGGTCATTTTGTCATAAGTTTTGATAACGTAATTAATGGGTTCTTAGCGGTTGTGATGGCGCCACTATTTTTCGGCGCAAGTCAGGATCCGATTATACAGCTCTTATGCTCCTACGCAGCCTATGGTGCTCTTTTCGTAACTGGCCCAGTTGGGGCTTTAATGTTTGGGCGTATGGGAGATAAGTTCGGTCGAAAACGTGCTTTGTTGATTAGTATTACCGGTATCGGTTGCCCAGTATTCTTGATCGGAATTTTGCCGACTTACTCCATGATCGGTGTAGCTGCTCCTATCGTTTTAATCATGCTCAGGATGGTGCAAGGGTTTTTTAAGGGAGCTGAGTATTCAGGGGTTCTTATACATAATCATGAAATGGGCAACAAGAAAATCAGCTCATCTGCTAATATCATTTCTCTTGGATGCTTTGGAGGGGTAGCGGCGGCCGTGACATGTTGGTTCGCGACGCAGGAAGCTTCGCCAGTTTGGTCTTGGCGCGTCCCTTTTATCGTTGGAGGTGTGTTGGCGAGTGTGGTTTTTTTCTTTAGGATGAAAATTCCGGAGACGGACGATTTTATTGAAATCCAAAATCAGAATAAAACCCTGAAATCTCCGCTGATGGCTTTGTTGAGATCTCACAAATTGGAAATGTTTGTTGGGACTGCGGTCTGCGCAATGTATACTTCTTTCGCTTATTCCTCGATGATGTTCGGGAATAGGCTGTTTCAGCAGGCTGGGTACCCAGTTTCGCAGAGCATGATCTTTAGTATGTTTGATATGCTGTGGATATCCATATCGATATCCATTTGTGGTCGGATTGCTGATAGAATTGGTTTGGTTAGGCAGATACAGATAGGGGCGTTGGTATTACTCGTTGCATCGTATCCGCTTTGTATGTTAATTACCGGGGAATTAACTTTATTTAAGATATATGCATATATGACCTGTGTGACGTTCCTGAGTGCTTCCATAGCGAGCTGCTCAGCGGCCTATGTTTTGAGATTATTTCCGGCTCAGTGTAGATATACTGGGTTTTCAGTTACCGATTCATTGGGAGCGATTATAGGTGGCGCAACCCCTTTTATGATGCTTTTATTTTCTGCAGTTTTCAGTACGAATATGGGGTGTGTAGTTTGGTTTTATATAACAACGATTCCGACATTTGTGTTAATTTGCATCGTGGATCGTAGGACTCGGAGAGCTGTAGGCTAGGAAGGGGCTGAAAACAAACTCCTTGCAGCAGATGAGCTGCAAATTGTAGTATAAATACTATCGTTTTGGTCTAAAAAAATTGTCTGTAACTATGAAGCTAGAATGGGGAAAAAAGGTCAATTGTCCGACCTGTGCGTTACCTTTTTATAATCTTCAGAAATCGTCTTTGTTGTGTCCGCATTGCGGTGATTCCTTTGAGGTGGCGGATTTGCAATCAAAAAGAGGGATGATTGAGATAATGGATGAAGTCGATTTTGATAGTAAATTGTCCGAGATTACTGGTTTCGATTTCCCAGATGAGGCAGATTCTGGAATCGGTCTTGTCGATGATACTGGAATTATCGCTGTCGGCGATGATATTGAAGACGTAAAGATTGTTGACTAGTGACGCTAGCTAATCGAGAGAAAAAGATTGTTTTAACTGGTGATAGACCGACCGGTCCTCTTCACCTTGGTCATTACGTCGGATCTTTACAGAATCGAGTCGAAATGCAGGATCGGCATGAGTGCTTTATAATGATCGCTGATACGCAGGCTATGTCAGATTATTTCGAAAAACCAGAGTTGGTGGCACGTTCTGTTCGAGAGGTGTTTAAGGACTATATAGCGGTTGGGATATCTCCCAAAAAGAGTACTATTTTCGTTCAATCTAAGGTTCCAGAATTATTTGAGTTAACGTCTTACTATATGAATTTAGTGACGGTCGCGAGGCTCGAGCGTAACCCAACCGTAAAATCGGAGATACAGCAAAAAGGATTTGAAAGCTCTGTTCCGGCTGGATTTTTGTGTTATCCAGTAAGTCAGGCGTCTGATATAACTGCATTTAAGGCTTCGATAGTACCAGTTGGAGAAGATCAGCTTCCACTCCTCGAGATTACGAATGAGATTGTACGGCGTTTTAATAGGATGTATGGTGAGGGCGTTCTGGTGGAGGCACAAGCGCTCTTGGGTAAGGTTGATAGACTTGTCGGCATTGATGGTAAGGCGAAAGCGAGCAAATCTATGAATAATGCGATCTTCCTATCTGATTCCCCGGAAATAATTAGAGAGAAGGTATTTAGTATGTATACAGATCCGAATCATATACAGGTTTCGGATCCTGGGAGAATCGAGGGGAACGTAGTATTCGCATACCTTGATGCTTTTTTCGAGGATAAGGAAGAGTTACAGAGCATGAAAAAAAGATACGAAAAAGGTGGCCTCGGTGACGTTACTTTAAAATCTCTTTTAAATGAAATTCTGCAAAAATTATTGTCTCCGATTAGAGAAAGAAGGCAATCGATTGAAGAAGAAAAAGAGATCTTAGAGATACTTAAGGCGGGAACCGAACGTGCTCGAGAGATAGCCAGAAAGACTACAGAGCAGGTCCGGGAAGCGATAGGAATTCAATACTGGGCCTAGTCAGTTAAGTAACGTGTAAAAGACAGAACTTGATCTGACCGGGACGTATACTATCCAATAGCTTTGCTGTATTTGATTGTTGGAGGTGGATATGGGAAATTTCCTCAAGATTTGTGGAGTGATGGTTTTACTTGCTGGTTGCATGTCCTCTGAGTGCTGTGCCGCAGAAATGTTGAATTGGATGAAGGAAAAAACATTCGTGGTATATCACGCGGCGGCCAATGTGGTGTGTGTCCCATTTCGGGTTTATAGGGATTATTCTGAGGATCTACCCACCCGAACATTCTCTTATACCAATCAGTTATTGCTGGACCTGGAACTCGAATACAAGACCATTCCACCGCTTCCTGGAGAGTAGGTTGCCTTCCATCCACCGGGAAGTAAATGACCTTATTTGGTGGCCCAAATAGATACCGTATCTCGAGTCAATGAAAAAATGGACAAAGATCACTGCGCAAACACTGTGGTGCCGTCATATCCGCTGTACATTCTTCAGCATGTCAGAGAACACCTGCATCGATTTCCTCATCACGGCACACACCATTGCTTTCGCCGATTTGTTCTTTTTTTTCAAGTCTTTTTACGAACTGAGCAAAGTCCTTATTATGATTTTTTACAGCTATGGCCGCCATATACAATGTCTTCCTCGCAAAATGCATAACACCACTCAATTATAGAAAAACGCCTAAAAGAGCTGTGTATGCCAAAGATTTCAACGTAATTATTCCATTTTCATACATTACTATGATACTATCATCATGATAGTATCACATTGTGATGGAAAGATCATGCCTAAAAAACCACCATTTCGCATGACGGCGACTATTGTCGATCTCGTCCAGAAGATATGTATGGTTTTAGGCCGGCTTGATCATTGCAACTTCAAAGTACATAGTGATATTCATCTGAGGAAAACCACAGGCATCAGATCTGTCAAATCCAGTTTAGCTATCGAAGGGCATAGCCTGATGATTGAGCAAGTCAGCGATATTCTAAACGGACAGCCTGTAATTGCTCCTAAAAACGATATTATTGCCGTAAAAAATGCTATAGCCGTTTACGAAATATTTGATCAAATTGACGCCTTTAATATTGAGGACATCTTGAAAATTCACGGCATAATGATGAAAGATTTGCTATCGGAGGCCGGAAATTTTAGGAGAGGCGGTGTAGGACTCTTCAAGGGCGATGAAGTTGTACACGTCGCTCCTCCGCACCAAAATGTATCTGGGCTAATAGCCGATTTGTTCGCGTATTTGAAGAATGTTCCTGATAGTTTGCTTATAAAATCGTGTGTTTTTCACTATGAATTCGAATTTATTCATCCGTTTCTTGACGGGAATGGACGTATGGGACGTTTGTGGCAACAACTTATACTTTCTAAGCAGCACCCTGTTTTTAGATTGATTTGCCTGGAGGAGTTGCTGGAAAAATATCAGAGTGAATACTACGATGCCTTGCAATCGAGCGACCATGACGGAAGCTCTGAAAAGTTTATCGAATTTATGCTGAACATCGTTATGCAAGCTCTAGAAATTCTGGAACCGCAAATACAACCGACGACCGTGGATAAATTTGAAGATCGACTGGCATATGCGAAGAATTTTCTAGATAATTTTAAAAGGAAGGATTACATAAATTTACTAAAAACAATCTCATCGGCGACCGCAAGCCGCGACTTGATACAAGGAGTGAAACATGGAATACTGGAGTCTGAAAATAATAAAAACCAAACAATCTACAGATTTAAAAAATGATGTCATGACTATGCGCCCAAAATCAGATCACTAAAATTTCGGTACGTATTTTAAAGGAGGCATTACAAAGAGACAAATTGTATAAGTTTCCAGCGAATAGCATCTTCGCAAGGTGATCGTTACGTAAAAATAAGTAATCATTGTGCCAATACATTTCACTCCATAAACCAAGTCAAGTATTCTTAATGGCGAAACCGCGTTGTCTCATGCCGTTGAATCTGGAAATTTGGAATACATCGAGTATTTACTTAAACATGGAGCGGGTATAATGGAACCATGCCGGCAACTTGCCTCAAAGCAAAAAAACGCCAAAAAGATCACGGAGTTATTGCGAAAGTGGGAAAAGAGATGAAGAAACTAACCCTTTGCGCGTTCTGTATCACGGTTCTAATTGTCACTTGCTTTGTCTGTTTTTACAAGCAAAATCAGGGCACGCAACCTCATTTCCCGTATACTATTGAGCAGCTAGAAGCGAAGCTAAAAACGCCTGGCTTTGATATAAATGCCAAATACTTGGTCGATAATGAAGAAGAAACGTTATTATACATGGCCGCGAAGCAAAATGATTTAAATATGGTGAAGTTTCTTGTTTTTCACGGAGCGAGGATAGAATGGAACGCAGAGGATCCACTGCACGATACAACCGATTTGCGTATAGTGGAATTTTTCATTCAAAATGGTATGGATATCAACACGTGTGCTGGTATGGCGTGTGTCACACTGCTGCACAAGGCCGCCGCGCAAGGAGATTTGGAACTCGCTAAGCTTTGCTTTAAACATAATGCTAATCCCAATCCTCGCCTTTCTAATGATTTCCTAACGCCGCTCATGGCAGTTTGTTGCGCTCTTAAACAGCCTAACGACGACAAGAGTTGGTGGGGAACCGAAAGGAAACATTCCCGCCAGTATTTTGAAGTAATTCAATTGCTTATTAAAAACGGCGCAGACATAGGAGCTTTGTCTTACAATTTGGAAACTGCGTTAGATTTTGCTAAATATTCTGGTAACAAAGAGGTTATAGAATATCTGCAGAAAGAGCTGAGCAAAAAGCGGCCATATCCACACACGCTCGAAGAACTAAGGCAAAAGGTAAGCGATCCGCACTTCGATATCAACGCTGAGATCGGCAGCAAATGGGATAGATTTGGTAG